>JBFHGY010000387.1:0-3938 GCA_041582905.1 Crocinitomicaceae bacterium
AGGTACGATTTGTTGGTAAAACGACTACAAGCTTCACAAGCGACATGGCCGTTGATGACATCTCTATCAATGTATTGAAAGGAGTGAAAAGTGCTGGAGTTGAAAACCTACTTTCCGAAGAAGCACACATCACACTTTATCCAAATCCAGCACGCGACTACACGATCGTGGATGCGAGCACATTGGATTCGGATGAAATCGAAGTAAGCATTCTTGATATGCTTGGTCAACAAGTATACACTGTAAGTTCGGAAGATGCTGAATCTGTACATCAGTTCAGAATTCCAACTGGAACGTTTGCAACAGGGACATACATGGTTGTGGTGAAAGGCAACAACGGTGAAATGTTCAATGAAAAATTAATTGTGAGAGAGTAAACCTACTTTTTCGAAATTAGTTTTCAAGGTCGAGGAGCTCTCCTCGGCCTTTTTTATTTTTTCTCTTCTCCATTGATGACACGTACGGAGCGCAGTAAGTTCTCTTTTGCATCATAATATTCTCGAACCCCTTGAGAAAGTTTGTCATCTTTAAACGTCCCCTTCTCTATTCGATACGGAATCCGTCTCCACTGTTTTCCTTCTATTCCATCCACGGCGCACGAACGTGAGGAAATTCGCTTGTACATTTTGCAATTCTTGTAATAATCTTCTGTTGGACTATATTCTCTTACGGGAAAATTTGGATCAAAATAACGTTCTTCTCTCGTGATTTTGTCTATCCAGATATTACGACGAACAATCTTATAAAAGCAAGATTCGTTTTGCTTAAAATGATACACATACCCGTTTGACCGCTTCACCTCTTGAATATCTCCAGATGTCCAGTACTTCACCCAAACCGTATCTCCACGGAATCCACCGCTTTCAAACTGAACGGAACCTCCTTCGTAATAAGTAACTTTCGATTTCTCGAACTCCGACAAAAATGCTCGCGAGTAATTGACCTCGCGTAAAGCACCACTCTCGTAATAACTAAATGAAGAGTCAATTCCGTTTTCTCCATAATACATATCTTGACGAATGACACCCGATGGATAATAGAATGTCAACCACCTACCCACTCTTCGTCTGGATTCACTGCGATTCACCCATTCTCCCTCATAAATCAATCCATTTTGATTCCCTTCGATGAAGACTTTCGGCAAGCTGTAAATTCCTCCTTGTGTAGAAACCCTTCTTCCTGTCCATAAGTCATTGTTACGATACGTTCCTGTATCCGTCCAGCTGTGTTTTCCTTTGAAATAGCGCTCAACAATGTACATCGAATCCGTTTTAGACAAATATTTATAGCTCGTGGTTGATCGCCATCGAAGGTTTTCATCAAACAAGAGATCGCCGTCTGAATCGTATGTATACCTTCTGGTAATTTTCCCATGATTATTCATGAGTTCAAGCGATCGTAGATAACCATCTGGATGATAGTTCAAGATCGTATCGATCTTTCCTTCCATGTTGTAACTCGTATACTTTTGTTTGTTTCCCGACTGATAATAGTCCATTCGATGTTTATTCGGGTATGGATATTCCTCCGCTCGCAATTCTCCTGTCTTGTAGAAAAAGCGGTACTTCGGTTCCAAAATGATTTCGCCATTCCACAAATAGGTTTTGGTGGGCGTACCTTGATCGTTGAACTCTCGCTTCATCACTGCCGAATCTGACAGTTTTACGTGATACATTTTCCGTTCATATCGCCGCGTTGTCTCGTAACAGAAATAGGCGGAGTCCCAGTGAAAGTCCTTTCCCGAATAAAATTCGATTGATTTAACGTAATTATTATCATACAAGGTAATCCACTTCCCTTTGCGAAATCCTTTACGCGTCATTTTGTTGACTTCCTCCCCTTTGTAGTATGATTTTTTCTTGACTACTTGAATTGAATCGCGTAATCGAATCTTCGTAGACGGCTGTTCATCAACTATTTTCATTTTAGGCGGATTCGTTTGTTTCTTTTCTTGCCGTTGTCGTTCCGCTTCAGCCAACTCTGCCTTTTTCTTATCCGAGATGATTTGTTGCTCCTCCACATCCACATGGAATTCTCCCCACGTCTTGATACTGAAACGGTGAGAAACAGAATCGATTTGATAATTAAAATCAATGTTTCGATTGAGCCATACTTTGGGTTGATGTCTCGATACCAACCACTTCGAAACAAGGATCATTTCTTCACCTGGCTTCAGTATTTTGTTCCATTTTGAGCGATACCACATCAGGTGCGCATCACGTTCTCGAAAATCATTTTCAATGGTCTTTCCCGTATTGTTAATAATGCGCACGCGAATTTCTGGGAGCCAAACTACTTTGATTTGATCGACAAATAATCCCTGCGATTTTGAATCCAAATAGAACGTGTAGGTATTTTCTTCAGGATCATAGAATTGCAATGTATCCACTTCGTATTTATCAATTCCATGATGTTGCGAAAACGCTAAAGACTGAAGAAAAAAGGCAAAAAATAGGAGGATCAACCGTTTCATAATCTGAAAGGTAGGGGAATGAAGAGATAAAGTGTGTTATGAAGATGTTATTTAACAGAAGGTGCTACTCCTCCCACCAAACTTCGGGATGTTCTTCTTTGAGCGTGCGCAGTTTGTCAGCAGTCGCTTCTAAGTGCTTTTTCGTTTCTTCAGAATTTGGATGAATCGTTCGGTGGTCCACACTTCGATGCAAATTTCGAACACGTTTCGCTAAAGCTTTTGTTTCCTCTGAAAAATATACTTCTTCGAAGCGTTGCCAAACATACTCCACGGCTTCTTTGGTTGGATGTACGCGACATTCCTTGAAAAAACGATAATCTCGTAATTCGTCCATGACGATTTCATACGAAGGAAAATAGTCCGCGTCAGCCTGATCCAATGTTGAATGCACCAATTCAATCAGTCGTGCCTTGCTCCGATTATTATTCACCAATCCATCTTTCGCATGGCGGACAGGGCTTACCGTGAACACTACGTGTATGTCAGGATTCCATTTTTTTAACCGTTGAACGATATAATCCCATTTGTTCACCTCTTGCTCTACTTCCATCAATCGCTTGGTGAATAGTGAAGCGGGCATTTTATGATTGTTCCCAACAATGCGATCAATTTCTGAATGATGATATCCCCAAGCCGTACCAAAGGTAATCACCAACAATTTTGTGGATTGTAAATATTCCTTGAATGATTTCCGAAGCGATTGTATCTTTTCGATGACTTCTTCCGCGCTGTTTCCGTAAACACTTTCCGCGCTATCCCAGGAAAAGAACAGATCATTGCGCTGAACAACATCCACTCGACCTTTATCGTTCAATACATCTTGCAAGCAACTCGCCATTGCCGTAGGATGAAAAATTGTTCCAAAAGGATTTGAATTCACCTCAAAGCCAGATTTCACAAAGTGTTTCGCCATTTCATCCGAAAAACAACTTCCGATAAGCGCAACTTTATCGCCATGATTAAGCTCAAGGTTCGATGTTGGAATCGGAAAATTTAATCGGAAATTCATAGACTAAGACATCAAGGCGCGCGCATTTTCCAGAGCCGCTTCGTTGATGGTATCACCGCTCATTAATCGTGCAATTTCTTCTACTCGTTCGTTTTCTGATAATTCAACTACTTGCGACTGCGTTTTTCCCGCCTGTGTTGATTTAGAGACACGAAAATGTTGTTTTCCTTTTGCAGCGACTTGAGGAAGGTGTGTAATCGCAATGACTTGCATTCCTTGTCCCATTTTGTCGAGGGTATTTCCCACTTTTTGAGCCACATCACCAGAAACACCCGTATCGATTTCATCAAATAAAACCGTTTGCAACTTTGTTTTACTCGCCATCAAACTTTGTAGTGCCAGCATCACACGTGACAATTCTCCGCCACTTGCCGCTTTGTGAATTGGAACTGGTTCAATTCCTTTATTTGGACTGAAAAGCATTTCAATGCGTGAAATTCCCGTTTCATTGAGCTC
>JBFHGY010000388.1:0-3937 GCA_041582905.1 Crocinitomicaceae bacterium
TAAAAATACGGGGGAAGGTGCGTTTTTAGTGAACGGTGAGCCGAAAGAGGAGGCTGAAGTGTACGGTAGAGAACAACTTCAATACGTTGTAGACCGAATAGACCTCCAAACGAATCGTCCAAGAAAGGATACAATTAAAGTGTCACTTACAAATGGCTTGCAAGTAGGACAGACAGTGTCCTTCGCAATGGACACAAACGGCATGACGGAATTGGTGCCGATGCAGACCTTGGAAGTGGATACGGTACGTTCGTTTAAGTCTCTGGTAACGATCACTTTGGATGATCGTTTTGATCCAGCTAAAGAGGCGTTAATGCTTGAATCAGAAGCGAATAAGTTGAGTAAGAAAGAGTTCTCACAAGAAGGAGAAGTCAAAATGACGAGCTACGCTCCTAATGCCATTTCATACTCAGCTGATCTAAAAGGAAAGCAATTCATTGTGTTCTCTGAAATGTATTACCAAGATGGTTGGAAAGCATTCGTAGATGGAAAAGAAACAGAAATCTTAAATGCCAATTACGCACTTCGAGGATTAGAAGTTGATGGAGGAAAGCATAAAATTGAATTCAAGTTCGACTTGCCTAAATTCCACACAGCCGAAACAATGGCAACAGTTGGATCTGTTTTGATCTTGTTGATGATCGGAGGAATGTTGTTCTGGGATTGGAAACAGGCAAGAAAAGAGGTGGCGTAAGTGATCAACTCAATCGTTAGCTAACGATTGAATAAAGTCATAGTACCTTTCCGTCGTTTGTCCATCGATTTTATAGGCGTGATCTCGCACGAATTGATCGTGATCCGACATGTTTCGTTGGAAGGTGTCGTTTTCAATAGATAGTAGTGCTTGATGTAATTCATGGTCAGAATGAGCAGCTTTTGCTACGCCGGATTTTGCCAAATGGATAAGATCCATGCGATTGTAATCAATGGTAATCACAGGTTTGTTAAAGTACACGGCTTCAATTCCTACAGTTGAATAGCAAGTGACCAGTGCTGCACATTCATCCAGAAGCTCATATAAATCGATGCTGTCTTTAATCACTTCGATGGGATGAACTGAATTCTCCTGAACTATTTTCTGGTAGTACTCAATGTTTTCAGCAGGGTGAATCTTAATGATGAGCTGCGTATTTTTCAATTTGTTGCACGCGTAAACCAGATCGATCGCCACTCTTCTTCGATACGATTCATCGGGGATGGGTTGACTCGCAAAGACAATCAGTTTTTTCTGCTCATCTCTTCGAAGACTTCGGTGTTCATTATCCTTTTTATTGCCAATGATAGTATCTGTCCGTAACTGTCCGAGAACTTTCACCGAATGCTCAGGGTAGTGGTAAAGCGAAACAAGCTCCTGTCGGAATTTCTCTCCCCACACGATGGTATACTCAGGAAATGGACGAAAACGCACATCATCAGCAGAGAAGTTGTAGGAACGATTATTCAGTAGCACTCCATGTTGTATACCTACGGTATGAATTCCCATTGATTTTGCTGCATCGAGGATATAGTGAACTTCCGGACTTTGCTCAGAAATACTCGTGATTGTTTTCAATTGGGTTTTTCGAAGAAAATTCGTGTACGTCAGATACTGGAAATAATAAAGAGTAGAACTTGAATTTAAATTCAGCACTTGTTGAAGCAATAGGCGGATGAAAGGATCACCTTCATTCGTGAGTAAGGACGCCACTTTCTGTCGATATCGCTTTTTAAAACTACGCGCCTTTCGGATAGTCGAGAATGACAAAAAACCATACTTCACCTGGATAAAATCACTCGATAAAGTAGGGTAACTAATTCCATTCAACTCTTTATTAAAGGTAATTTTCTTCGACAGTTGAGCTTTTTTAGGGATTCGAAACAAGTTCAAGATGGCAAATTCGCCAGTGTCATCAATTTGAAGAAGGTCATGAAGGTATTGATTACGCATGTTGCCTGTTTCATCTTCTTTGAAATGCTCCGGAAACGTAACAATTAAATGCTTGGACTTCTTTATGGATCGGTGGTGAGAAACTCCTTTGAAAGAGCGGACAAATAGGGCCCATCCAAGTTTGAAAAGGTTGAAAAATCCGCGATATCCGAGTCCACTTTTTCCGCTGGTTGGCTGTTGCGCAAATGAGATATGAGGCGAAGCAGAATAAAAGTCCTTGAGAATCGGATTTCCGTAAATGATCGTGGTACCTAGTGCATGTGCGTTAATAAGCCGAATTTGATGAAGTAACTCACAGCTGCTATGGAACAAACGAAAGCGATGATAATACCAAATGGGAAGGTCGCCTTCACTCAATTTACTCGCATAGGATTCATCTCCTTCTGATATCGCGTCAATTTTTGATTGAACAAAATCGTGAATCTCCTGTTGGTCGACACTGTCATCCAGCAGGTGACAGTTGGAATGATCATGCAATTTTCCGTAAGAATCTTCGTTCGTAGTGAGGATTTTGATATCAGATTGTTCAAGGAGCTGATGCGCCTCTGCGTCTGAAATAGGTCTTAAAATTAATGAGGTAACCTCGCTATTTTTCAATTTCGAATGTTTTCAAAAGGTGTTTGTACGTTCCATGAATAAATATAATACTTTTGCATCAGTACGAGGACTTTTCTTCGTCGATTTCAACTCCAATTCAGAATTCAGTTTAATTGTGAAAAACAAATGGGAATAGTACAAAAAACAGCACTGAAGGTTACGATTATTTCGTACGTGGGGATGTTTTTGGGGTACTTGAACAAGGCCGTGCTATTTCTTGCTTTCATGGAGTGGGAGGAGGTTGGACTCATCAACGTGTTAGTTGTCACAGGAATGTTCTTTTCAGTGATTTCTAGTTTGGGACTCATCAATGGAACACTAAAATTTTATCCATTTTTTAAAGAGACAGGGAAACGATTCAGTTTTCTTCGATTCACGTTGGGGCAAGTTCTGTTGGGAATTGTGCTGACAATTCTCTTGGTGATTGTGCTTAAAGTTCCTATTTCGAACTATTTTTCCGAGAAGTCTCCAATGTTTGTTGATTATTACTGGTGGTTGATTCCCATTGGAGTCGGACATGTTCTTTACTTACTGTTTGACGCTCATCTCAAAGGACTTTTCAAAATTGTTTTACCCGTTTTGGCCTATGAAATCTTTCTCAGATTATTGGTAACAGGCTTGTTGTTCCTTATGTATTTCGAGGTGATCAACTTTGATTCATTTCTGATTCTGCATTCCTTCGTTTACTTTTTACCAGCCATTATTCTTCTGATCTATTTGTATCGAATTGGCGAGCTTAAACTGTTGAAGGGACCAGCGATTTCAAAGCGATTCAAGAGAATTATGAAATCGTACTCGCGCTACAACTACATGAATAGTTTGGCAGCAACTACAGTCATTACGATGGATAGCCTCATGATTACCGCATTTTTAGGCTTGGAATCTGCTGGAGTATACACTACTGTAATTTTCATTATTAGTGCACTTCAAGTTCCATATCGAGCCATTTCTCGAGTAACACTTCCTTTGGTTCCAGCCTACTGGAAAGAAAAGCGAATGGAGGAACTCCAATCCTTATATACTAAGATGAGTTCTGTATCTCTAGCGATCGGTTTGTTCATGTTCTTATCCGTGTGGTCCATCCGTGGGGAACTGTTTGAGTTGTTTTCTAATTCTGCTGAGAGTGGAATATATGTGTTTCTCTTTATCATGATCGGGCGCCTGTTCGACATGTATTTCAGTATTAACGGAACCATTCTCATCAATTCAAGTCGCTATAAGGTTGATTTCATTCTAACCATTGTACTGCTCGTATTTATTTTTGCTTTTAATTATTGGTTGATTCCAATCTATGGAATTATCGGCGCGGCCATCTCCACCATGTCGGCTTTTGTGATATTCAATTTAGCGAGAATGGGCTATGTGTGGTACAAGTTTGGTCTTCATCCTTTTACGATTTCTCAAATGGCGGTA
>JBFHGY010000389.1:0-3918 GCA_041582905.1 Crocinitomicaceae bacterium
ATGAACTGGTTCTTCGGTCCGAACGATTACCAAGTGTTAACGTCTTACGATGAAGGTTACGATCAGATCTTGAACTACGGTTGGGGAATCTTCCGCTGGATCAACATCTATGCCGTTCAACCAGTATTCAACCTTCTTGGTTCAACTGGAATGGCGATTGGATTAGCCATCTTCTTACTGACGTTAATCATCAAAGGATTATTGATGCCTATCCAATGGAAAATGTATACATCATCTGCGAAGATGCGTATCCTAAAACCAGAGATCGAAGAGATTGCAGCGAAGTATCCGAATAAAGAGGATTCGATGAAGAAACAAATGGAAACCATGTCGCTTTATCGCGAGTCTGGTGCTAGCCCAATGGCAGGTTGTGTTCCTATGTTGATTCAAATGCCTATCCTTTTGGCAGTATTCCGATTCTTCCCATCTACGTTCGGATTGCGTCAGCAATCCTTCCTTTGGGCAGAAGATTTATCTTCATTCGATTCGATCGCGACATTACCATTCAACATTCCAGTTTATGGTGACCACGTGAGTTTATTCACGCTTTTGATGGCAGTAACAACATTGATCTACACGCATATTAACAGTAGCAACATGTCTGCGCAACAACAGCCAGGTATGCCGAATATGAAAATTATCATGTACTTCTTCCCTATCATGATGATCTTCTTCTTCAACAACTACTCATCTGGATTGAGTTACTATTACTTTATCTCAACGTTGATGTCGATTGCGATTATGTTGATCATCAAAAAATTCTTTGTTGACGAAGAAAAAATCAAAGCAAAAATGGCCGCTCGTAAAGCAGCTGCTGCTTCAGGAGGAACAAAAGGTGGAGGAAAATCGAAATTCCAACAACGCCTCGAAAAGATGCAGGAAGCACAACGAGAACAAATGAAGAATCGAAAGAAATAAATTCATTTTAATAACGTTTTACAAAGTCCCATCTTCAGCAGGTGGGACTTTTTATATAATAGAAACCCCATTTCGTTCATCTTAGTGTTGAATTGACAGCTTTAAAGGAAGAATTCGCGTAAATTAACGCCCCCAATTCTAAACGCATGACAAATACAGTAATTATCGGATCTGGATCTTACATTCCAGAAGTAGAGATTGAAAACGTGAGCTTCATGGAACACCCATTTAGCTTTGATGATGGAAGACGAATTCAAAACAATAACACAGACGTGATTGCGAAATTTCAGGAGATCACGGGAATTCAATCGAGGCGCTATGTCAAAAAGGAGCAATCATGTTCTGAAATTGCCAGTATTTCAGCGAAAAGAGCGATTGAAGATGCGGGAATTGATCCTGAAACCATCGACATGATCATTGTGGCGCATAACTTTGGAGATGTTATCAACGGCTCCAACCAAACAGACATTGTCCCTAGTATTGGCGCACGTGTAAAACATGAATTAGGAATTAAAAACGAATTTTGCGTTCCTTATGATATCATTTTTGGTTGTCCAGGTTGGATTCAAGGAATGATTCACGCGCACATTCACATTCAAGCAGGAGAAGCAAAACGCTGTTTGGTAATTGGATCGGAAGTACTTTCTAGAGTTGTGGATCCTTTCGATAGAGACACAATGATTTTTGCCGATGGCGCAGGAGCTGTAATTGTAGAAGGAAAAGAAGAAGACACTAAGCGTGGCATTCTATCCCATGCGACCGTCTCTCACTCCAACGAAGAAAAGGACTTCCTCTACTTTGGCAAAAGTTTTAACCGCTTTGGGAGCGATCCCACAAAGTACATTAAAATGAAAGGGCATAAAATCTATCAATACGCACTTACGCAAGTTCCCAAAGCAATTAAACACTGTTTAGATAAGATTGAAATGCCGCTGGGAGAAGTAGATAAAATCCTGATTCATCAAGCCAATGAAAAAATGGATGCAGCTATCGTTAAACGATTATATCGCCTCTGTGGAATCAGACAAGTTCCAGAAGACGTTATGCCGATGATTATCGAACGACTTGGAAATAGTTCCGTAGCGACAGTGCCAACATTGTACGACATGATCCAGAAAGGAGAGCTACCCAAACACAGCTTATCCCCGAACGACAAAATTTTGTTCGCATCAGTTGGAGCTGGAATGAACATTAACTGCGTGGCATATAAGATGTAGTATTGCTGTAACAAGCACTTTTGAGGCGAGTTTTTCCAAATTGGAAGGACTCGTCTTTTTATTTTCTACAAAAACGTTTAGTATCCGTCTCCGCGAAGAAAACAGGAAAATTCCGCAAGCAGAAAGCGTATTTTCCGCACCCAACCCTCACACTCTTAACAAACGTTAAATTACTGTTAATCAATAAAGTAAACATGCATTTAGCCGATGATTTGCTACCATTCAAAGAATAGTTAAATACTATGCTTGCATACCTGTTTTAGTCGGTCGTATCTTTGCAGAGAATCAAAACGTAAAAGGTTTGAGACAAAACAACATCACAATATTAAATGGAATCTCACAAGTCACATTGATTGATGATGCGATTTTAGAAACACGTATTGAGAAGGACCACGAGTTTGAGTTGAAAGACGCCAAGCAAATGGTCGAGACGATTCAACAAATCGGCAAATCACGAAAGTTTCTTCATCTTACCATCTTTGGAGATCGTACTGTTCCTTCTAAGGAAGCGCGTCGATTTTCCATTTCTGAAAAAGGAAGTCAATTTAAACTAGCTGAGGCAATCGTCGTTCAATCTCTTTCGCAGAAAATGGTGTTCAACTTTATGATCAATGTTGAACGTCCAACTGTTCGCACGAAGCTGTTTACTTCTATTGAAGAAGCCAAAAAATGGCTGTATTCACTCTAGGAGTATTATTTCTTGATAGGATTCACCGATAATGCGGTAGAATGGGACTGAGTTTTTTCTGAAATGATTAACTTAGTTCACCAAAAATGAAAAACATTCTACTCATACTTTTCTGCGGACTGCAATCTTTGGCTTTTTCGCATGATTTCTATTTTGCATTCGCGGAATTAGAGTACAATGAGATATCTCAACGCTTTGAGTCTACCGTTTCGGTATCATCGCATGATTTAGAGCGTATTTTCTTCGATAATGGATGGTCCATTGATGATCTGGAGAACACATCAGACAATGAAAACTTCTCCGAAATTTCACAATGGCTTCTGGATCAATACAGTCTTACATCGAATCAACAAAAAATTGATTTACAGATTATTGGTTGCGAAATTGAATTGACAGGAATGATCTATTTCTATCTTCAGTCCAATCCTACTGAAATTCATGACCATTTCTCTGTGAAATTCAACCTATTAATGGATGATTTTCCAGAGCAGCAAAACAAGCTTACTTTTTATTACCGTGATCAGACAATCACAAAGTCCTTTTTACAAAATGCCTTCGTGCAGGAAATTAAACTAGAAAACAGCTAAAATGAAACGTATACTTCTTCTCTCCATCCTCTTCCCTGTTGCGCTTTCCGCGCAGGATGACAAATTTGCTCAATTAGGCGAGGAAATTCCAACTCCGAACGAGTATAGAAATGCAGCCGGAGCTCCAGGACATGCCTACTATCAGCAAAAGGCAGACTATAAGATTGATGTTCGTCTAGATGACGCGGCACAGCGAATTACTGGAGAGGAAACCATCACATACACAAACAATTCTCCTGAATCATTGGAATATTTGTGGATTCAGTTGGATCAAAACATGCGAGCAAAAGGTTCGGATCGAGAATTGATCACTATTGAGCGCATGGAAGACTTTCGAAGTATTGATGATGTATTGAATCGATCATTTGAATTCGACGGAGGGTTCAAGATTGAAGAAGTATCAACGACCTCAGGAAAGAAAATGTCGTACTTCATCAACAAAACGATGATGCGCATCAATTTAGCGAAACCACTAGGACCGAATTCAAGCATCAGTTTTTCCATTAAG
>JBFHGY010000390.1:0-3911 GCA_041582905.1 Crocinitomicaceae bacterium
ATTGCGGTTCAATATTCCTATGTCAACTTCCACAGGAGTTCCGTCGCTTAGTTTATATCTGTAAGGGGTGAAATCGGGAAATCCAGAGGTGGAGAAATTTACTCCATTGGAGTAAGCCACATGTAGTGCTGCAAATTCCTGTTTTTTGGCTAAAATTTGAACCTCATTATTTCCTTGAGCTTTCCATCTTTTTTCCATGATTTGGCGCATACGTGGGTTTCCGTCTAAGTCAAAACTGAATTTTAAACCTGCAAAGTCAACGGCATTTTTAGGGTAGCTTCCGTTAATTAATTGAATTAATGAGAGGTCAACTTCAACGTCCAACGCTCCTGATTTCAATAAGTTGACTCTTTGTTTTACATCATTAGCCAACCCAGTTTGTCCGACTTTTTTTAAATAAATCTCTTCAGTTTCCAACAATTCAATAAAGTGTCCTTTCGCTTCTTCCGACCCTAGTATTTTGATCAAGTCTGCATCTGTGTTATCGTCAATTACTTCTAATAGATCATTAATTGCTCTCGTATAGTTTTCGTTTAACCTGTTCTGATCACGGGTGATTAGAGATAAGATTTCCGTCTCACTGGCCGTACCATTTTTGACTTTTCTGAAAGTTGAAACACTGGTAGCAGATAAATCAGCCAATCCGAGTACCCCCGAGGTAATTGATAGGAAACTTGATAATGTGGGGTTGTCAATTTCTGTGTAGTTCGCTCCCATATTGGTAATTGAACTCAACTTATCGGCATAATTCAAGACTCGGAAGAACATTTTTCCTTGTCCTCCAGGAATAAATAGAGAAACAATATCTGCTGTTGTTTCAATGGCTTCAACCGCAGATTTTGCCCATGCTTTTTCCTCAAGGAAGTAGAGAATAAAGGCAGGCATCACCATCGCCTTACCATTTTGGTCATTCAATGACATTAAGCGAGCATCATCGAGAATAATAAGAGGATCAAGAAGACCAAGTGATCGTTGATTTGTTGAACGCACATTTGAGAAGCAAATCTCAAGATTATCCTCAAACTGAATTTCCCAACCTGTCGATCCGTAGCGGATCATTTCAACATTTGACATGGTTGCACCGTTACCTGCTAGAGCAGGAACACCACAGCTAGTAAATAAACGCTTGACAACCCCCGTATAATTGTACGTTACGATTCGCTTACTATATTCAGCGTACTCAGCATCGGATAACTGACTGAAATCCATATCAGACAAAACATTTGACTGAGTGGCATAATGCTTAATGAGTGTTTTTGCTATTTCACTGAAGTAATTATCATCTCCAAAGAACATCACTTGATCATCTACCGTCTCAGCAATTTGCTTAATCAATACAGTATTGTTGTATTCATTTGTACACAAGTCTTCAACTAAATCGTAGGCATCGTTCTGGTCAACATACTTGATAAGCTTGTAGATGCTCTTTTCGTAGTCGTTAGTGACACCCCAAGGTCTGAAGGATAGTGAGGAAATTAAGTTTAGTCTTGTCTGTAAACAGATAGAGCGTATCTCATCAGTACTCATTGAACTGACCGCTCTAAAAATCGATTCTGGCTCCAACTGATCGGATGGAGTTGTTGTTGAGGAGTAGATTGTGTTACACTTCGAAGGATTGAGAATGTCTTGTATTATCGCTTCATTCGCAAGACGATTTGCAATAATGAGTTCTCTAAAATGTACGATGAATAAACGAAGCTGTTCTTCAATCGAGTGGTTTTCATAGTCGTTTTGATCGTATTTGTAATCATAATACCCCCAAGTTCCGTTATCGGTAAGTGCAGCCGCAATTGGATTGTCATGAAACGGAATACTGTTAATTATTCCACCGATGTTCATACAAGCTACTCCTGTCCATTGTCTGAACGGACATTTAGACATCCGATTATAGAGGTCTGGATAAGCACTTGCCAGTTCAACAATTTTCGCGACTAATCTGTGTTCGTTGTTTTGATTGGTAAATGGGATTGATAATAATTCAGAAGCTTTTTCACTATCAATAGCAAGCTGAGCCAAATCCGAACTGGAAAAATTCACATAGGATAGCGAGCTAATTCCCCAACCGAGAATTGAATTGTAATCGGTTGAAATATCAAGCAATGCTCCCCCTTGTGTTGTAGAATCCGAATAGGCATATTGTGAAGCATCGAAATAGTAAACACCCAATCCATCTGTATCGGGTAACAACATTATTCCTGTGTCTTGTGCATGAGCAGCCTTGTAGTGATTAAAATAACTCGTTCCGTCAGCACTTTTGTAGCCTGTAAAAATACCGTTGGTGATTTCCGCTGTATATGTTACTACATCTGCATTTGCTCCTGCTTGGTGCGCAAATTCAATAACGCATCCCGAAGGGAGCATTTCATGATTTTCAATTGCAGCTAAACCGACTCCGTACTTTACACCTCTGAACCCAGCGGCAGAAGTTTTGACAATCTTTCCATCTGGTGACATGAAACAAAAGCTATTATCTTTCTGATTTCTCCATGACTTTGGAATGTAGAAGAAATTCGACGAGCTTGGGTCTGGACAAACAGGATATTCCATGGTGAATAGGTTGTTATTATATCCTACTAGTGCAGTTCCAGTAATGTCTTCACAAGCTACGGAAACCAACCCTTTCCCGAAAGAAAAATCATGGCTACATCCTTCACTTACCACTTGAATTAATTGAGCGTCCTTCTGCACGTATTCAAGTACGCGTTCAGTGGAATGGGATGGATGAGTACACAAGAAGTTATACCCTTCTTCGGTCATGTGCGAAACTACTCGAATATCGTTTGGAGAGTCTTTTGGTAATAAGTGCGTAGCGGTTCGTTCAAGAATAACATTATGTTCTTCCCCGTTTGCATTTGAAACACTTAAACCAGTCAGTTGACCATTGGTGAATTTGAGTCCTTTGACGTTTGCCCATGCATTATCGGAAAACTTGAAGTATTGTCCTGCTGACATAGCAATTATTGGGGAGGAAGGGAAAGTGTTTTTGTCAATTACTTTTTCTTCGCTGATATAATTGAGAATTTCATCATTCCCTGTTAATTCAGTTAATACAGAAATTGCACTTGACGCATCTAATTCATTGTCCCATACGTTCGGAATAAAGTCTATATCTCTGAGTTCCTTCCATTGGGATTTCGTCAAATTGGAAGGTGTTGGAAAACTTGTAGAAGGATAATCCATCAAGTTATCCGTTGTTAGTGCATCTGGACCATTGTCTTTCCATGAATGTTCTAATGCACCCATACCATGACCAAGTTCATGAGATAATGTATTCAGCACGTTTTGTTGGTTCAGGCTAATAAATCCAAATGATTTTCCTCTTGGCATATACCCCAGTTCGGTGGGATCATCAAACCCTGCTACCAGAAATAGATAGTATGCGTCTGTTCTAGCTAAATCGTTCTCAAAGAAATAGGCATCGCGTACCTCACTCATTTCATTAGAGTACTTGTTTAATAAGCCTACTTCAGTTGGCAAATCAATTTTTGTTGTGTCTGTAAAAGCAGAATTATTCCATTGCGGAGCAATTTCCACATCCACTTCAATATTGGCTTCTCCCAATGTCTCATCCAATTCCGCTATGATCTGCGCTGCGGTAAGATTGGTGCTTGCAATGGGAACTACCACCAATTCACGTTCCTTTTTCGAGTACACCTTGATATTGAGCTGCCCAACTTTTTCATTGTTGACAATCGCGTAAATGGAATAGTTCCCTGTACTAGATTGAGCAGGAAGGGTAAGTGTCTTTTTGGTTGAACCTGTATGTAATGATTCACCGAGCCAAGTTCCTTGAAGTGGACTCGAATTGATTGGTGTTCCGTCTGAGAGTTGGAAACTTGCCGATGCTCCCGAAGGGATTTCTACGTTCACATAGTCGGCTTCGTCCTTTGCCATTGACTTATTGGCAACAA
>JBFHGY010000391.1:0-3902 GCA_041582905.1 Crocinitomicaceae bacterium
CGATCGAAGAGGAACAAATCCATATCTCCGTCAAAATCAAAATCGATGTCTGAAACTTGTGTGTAGTTCAACCCTCCGCTCCACGCATTGATCAGGGTGTCATTTCCAATTTTTACCGGTAAATTCTGATTGAAATCAAACTGAAATTGAGCGTTTAATTGGAAAAAGGTAGTTAAACATCCGAAGAGAACAACGACGTATAATCTCATAGAAATCGTTTTAAATAAAGACGCGACAAAAGCGTACTCAGTTGGCAAGATATCGATTTTTTGAGGATTGATCGAGTTGATAGATTCAGATTTCGTGTGGGATTTCAATTCGAGCAACCTTCTTGGATTCTCTGGCGTCTACTGCAGTGTACACTAGAAAATGACAACTGAACTATGAAAAAAGGACTATTTGCAGCGTGTATGCTGTTCTCATTCGGACTATTTGCACAAGATAGCGTGTCTGTTTTGTTTATTGGAAACAGCTACACGAACTATAATTCGCTGCCTTCTCTCGTGAATGATGTTGCGGTATCGCTTGGAGATAAAATCAGTTACGATTCACACACGCCAGGTGGACAAACATTAGCAAATCATGCTGCGAATGCCACAGTGTACGATAAAATGAATGATCATCCGTGGGATTTTGTTGTCTTACAAGCGCAGAGTCAAGAACCATCTTTTTCAGACAATCAAGTAAATACGCAAACGCTGCCGTATGCCATTCAACTGGCAGATTCCATTTATGCGAATAATTACTGTACCGATGCCATGTTTTATATGACATGGGGACGTGAAAATGGAGATCCACAGTGGGCGCCTATTTCAACCTTTGATGGAATGAATGCTCGACTTAGAAGTGCTTACATGCGCTTTGCTGATTCGGTAGATGGAGTAGTGAGTCCTGTAGGTTCTGCATGGAAGTACATTAGAGATATGTATCCAACCATCAATCTGTATGCGGGAGATGGGTCACATCCCAGTTACGAAGGCTCCTATTTGGCGGCTTGTACCTTTTATGCATCGCTCTTCCGAAAATCACCTGTTGGAGCACCATTTATCGGATCACTCGATCCTGTGACGGCAGAACGTTTACAGACGGCGGCAGCATTGACCGTTTTAGATAGTTTGGAGCAGTGGAATTTGCGTCCATTTTCTGAACATACACAAGCAAATTTTGAAGCGCAGTATCTCACAACGCCAGGGCCTACAACCATCGAATTAACAAACCTCAGTATAAAAGCAACGAATTACTATTGGGATTTTGGAGATGGAAACACATCTACGGACGAACATCCGATACATACGTATGCAACATTTTGTAATCCTTGTTCGGTTACCTTAATTGCTGAAAGTCCGTGTAACACGGATACGCTTCAGCAGGATGTTGGATTTATCGGTTTAAGTGAGTCTGACATTCCTGTACAATTGGCGTCATTCGGAAAGGGGAAATATCGGGTGTCTACTCATTCAAAATTGAAGAGAGCACAGGTGACTGATGCGACAGGTCAAATTTTCCAATCGAATATCACGCTAAATGGAATGCATGCAGAGATTGATCTTTCTGGAGAACCATCTGGTGTTTATTTTGTTTCCGTTGAAACGGTGCAGGGAAGGGCAGTGTTGAAGTTAATGCGATAAGCTTTCGTATTAACAAATTTTCTATTAACGTACGTTAAATGTTGTAACTGCTTTCAAATTCGTCTAGGATTATCCCGTTGGAGGGAAAACCAATAAAGACAAATATGAAAGCAGCATTCGAAAACATCTTAGTGAAAATCAGTTTCATTGTTCTACTGATTCTTATCCTCATTGTTCCCACTTTTATGGTGGAGCAATTGATTAAAGAGCGAAATAATCGACAGAAGGAATCGATTCAAGAAGTGAGTGAAAAACATGCTCAATGGCAGCGAGTTTCAGGGCCAGTTTTGACCATCCCGTACACCATTCCGAGTTCTTTCGGAAAGGATCGATCAACAAAAGGAAACTTTCACATATTACCCGATCAATTGAGTGTCAAAGGAAAGTTGAATCCAGAAAAACGGAAACGTGGAATGTATGAAACGGTTGTGTATGGATCAAGCATACATGTCGAAGGAGCATTTGACAATATCGACTTGAATGCAGCTAATCTGAAACTCGAGCATTTGGAGTTTTCGAAGGCGTATATCACAGTTGGCGTATCCGATTTAAAAGGGGTAACGAAACAAGTGGCGATTCAATTAGATGAGCAATCATATCAATTTCAGCCCGGAGTACTCTCCTCTGATGTCATCAACGAAGGTCTTCATGCCTACTGTGCGTTGGATAGCTCGTTAGAAAGAAGAACTTTTTCGTTTGACTTAGAGTTGAATGGCACAGAGTTTCTTCGCTTTGTTCCAATTGGGCGAGAAACACAAGTAGACTTAACTTCTTCATGGTCATCACCAAGTTTTAGTGGGAGTTTCCTTCCGAGTGAGCGTTCAATAACAAAAGATGGTTTTCATGCGAAATGGAATGTCTTGAATATGAATAGAAACTATCCACAAAGTTGGAAGGATAAAAAATATTCCATTGCAAACTCAGCATTTGGAGTTGATCTTGATTTAGGAGTTGATATCTACCAAAAAACAATGCGGGTTGCTAAGTATGCGATTCTCTTTGTTGCATTAACCTTCCTTGTGTTCTTCTTTGTAGAAGTGAAAAACAGAATATTAATCCACCCAATTCAATATACCTTGGTGGGAATCTCTCTGGTTGTTTTTTATGTACTACTTCTTGCCTTCAGTGAGCAGATTAGTTTTGGGTGGGCATATTTTGCGGCAGCGTCGATGACGATCTCTTTGATTTGTCTGTATTCGAAAACATTAATGAAGAAATGGTCACTCGTTGGTGTGCTTGGAGGAATCCTTACGATTATGTACGTTTTCATTTTCATCATTATTCAGTTGGAAGAGTATGCATTACTCTTTGGAAGTTTAGGTGTTTTCCTAATACTAGCAGTGACAATGTTCTTCTCTCGAAAAATTGATTGGTTCCAAGTAGATAAGAAGGATGACTTAGTAGAGGTGAAATCGAAGGAGTAGTTTCAGCGATATTATAAACTCAAAACGCCCAGAACCAATATGGAGTCTGGGCGTTTCTTTGATTGAAAGATTCAAATCCTCTTCACTATTCCTTCATCACATCTTTCAATAGAACATTTTTCAATCGTGTTATGCTAGATCGTTTCGAAAATAACTTCGTTCGATTTACGCACTTTCGGTAAATGCTGCGTTTGGTCTTCCTCGTGACGGTAACCGATCACCAATACAACAGAGGCCGTTAAATTCTGTGCGCTCAAACCAAGAATGTCATCGTATGCCTTCGCGTCAAACCCTTCCATTGGTGTTGAGTCAATACGTAAGTTAGCACATGTATGTAGGGCTTGCCCCAATGCAATGTACGCTTGCTTACTCGACCAAATTGATTTTTCTTCTAGGGTGAGTTTTGAAATTGTCGCTTTCATGAAATCACCGTACTGTGCTGTCGATTCTAATGGAACGTTTCGTGTAGCTGCTACATTTTCGAGGTATTCGTCCACATGTTCGCTGGTAACATCGTTATACGAACACAACACAATTAAATGCGAAGCATCTGTGATTTGAGTTTGTCCCCAGGAAGCAGGCTTCAATTGTTCACGAATAACTGGATTTTCTATGATGAGGTATTTCAACGTTTGTAAACCGTAAGAAGATGCAGCCAAGCGAAGTGATTCCTTAATTGTTTCAAGGTCTTCGGTGGATACTTTTTTAGTTGGATCGAATTTCTTGGTCGCGTAGCGCCAGTTTAGATCTTCAATTATCTGATTCATGTTATCTTATTTGCTATGTTAGAATGTCATTGGAACTTCAATGACGATAAATTTACTGGTTTGTTGGGCTTCAAAAGTAAGAC
>JBFHGY010000392.1:0-3902 GCA_041582905.1 Crocinitomicaceae bacterium
TTGTGGATTTTTGATGTACTCAAAATCAGCCTCCAAAACGTGCTCTTTCTGACTTTCAATCATCGTAACGAAGCGATAGGGTTTATTCGGTAGAAGACGATACGGATTTTCCTGATATTGAATTCCCCAACTCAGTAGGTGAATTACACTGTTGGAGTACGTGCTGAAGATGTTAGGAAAGCGATTGAAAACCTCAATTTTCAAAATGGAAAGTAGGTCGTATCCCTGTAGTTTCTTGTGAAGTTCAGCCTCAGCTCGTTTTTTTAGTTCTTCTTTTCGTCCTGTTAGATTCAGCCAACGATAGGTGAATGAATTTCTGATCTTGCGTACTAGGTTGGATGCAAGATGAGGGTACAACTCGCCAAGTGTAAACGTTTCTACTTCGATACCCAACTCTTTGATGAGGGGAAGATAGTAGTTGTTGGAATCGTTGAGCGGATAGGTGCTTAACACTTTACAGTTGAACTTCGATTGATCAATGGATTTTAATATCTCGTAGAGATAGCGCTCCGCACCATGTTGGGCCAAGGTATCTACAACGAATAGTATTTTTTTTGGTTCACTCATTCGTACGCGTTCAATTTTTCGATGACGTATGAAATTTGATCATCATTCAGACTAGAATTGAGTGGCAAACTCACAACTTCTTCGTGGATTTTTTCTGTTATCGGAAAAGACCAATCATTCCATTCTCTGAAGCATTCTTGCTTATGCGGCGCAACAGGATAATGAATCAGTGTTTGGATGTTATTTTGAGCCAAGTAATGGATCAATTGCTCTCGATTTTCCGTTCGAATCACAAACAAATGCCACACATGCGACGACTCATCTCCATTTACCCCTGGAAGTTGAATTTTTCCATTCCTGATTTCGTTTCGATAACGAAGAGCTTGTTTGCGGCGGATTTCTGTTTCTTCATCTAATTGCGCCAGTTTCACCGAAAGCACGGCAGCCTGTATTTCATCCATTCGACTGTTAAAGCCGACGTATTTGTGATGGTATTTTTGTGTTGATCCATAGTTTCGGATGCTCGCAATTACTTCTGCGAGTTCAGCATCGTTCGTCGTTACTCCTCCAGCGTCACCGAATGCTCCTAAATTTTTACCCGGATAAAAGCTGAATGCCGCGGCATCACCGACATTTCCAGCACGTTTTCCATTTACTTCAGCGCCGTGGGCTTGTGCAGCGTCTTCAATCAAAAGGAGATTGTTTTGCTGACAGATTTCTTGGATCGCTTCCATGTCTGAAACCTGACCATACAAATGGACGGCTACAACAGCTTTCGTTTTTGGGGAAAGGTGCGACTCGATACGTGAAGGGTCGAGGTTGAAAGTAGCTTCATCGGGTTCCACCAAAACGGGGATCAATCCAGCTCGTTTTATGGCAATTATTGTAGCGATGAAGGTGTTCGCGGGAACAATTACTTCGTCACCATCAGAAAGTTTTTCCAGTTCTTTGTACGCTTCAAAAATGAGAATAAGCGCATCTAATCCGCTTGCGACTCCAAGAGCGTAGTCCGTTCCACAGTATTTCGCCCATTCAGATTCGAATAAGCTGAGCTGCTTTCCCATCAAATACCATCCTTCCGAAAGAATGGTTGCTATGCGTTGTTGAATCTCCTCATTGTGCGAGGAGTTTAAATCTTTCAGGCTGAGAAACGGTACCTCCATTTGCTTAGTGTTTGAGGAGTTCTTCAAAATTTTCAATCGATTCAGCTTCCTGCTGAGTATAGCGCTTTCCAGAGACGGAAATGTATCCTATTTGACGGCATGGATTTCCTACCCAAACGGTATGCTTTGGAATCGATTGATTGACAACGGATCCTGCACCAATTAGGGCATACTCACCAATTTCGATACCAGCGATTAGCGTGGCGTTTGCACCAATACTCGCTCCTTCGTTTACTGTAATGCCGCTAAATTCCTCTGGATAGTGTTTTGATCGTGGGTAGAGATCATTCGTAAAGGTCACATTCGGGCCTAAAAAAACACGATCGTGAATGCGCACGCCATCCCACAATTGAACACCATTCTTGATGGTTACATCATCTCCAATCACTACATCGTTTTCAATAAAAACATGAGAACAGATGTTGCAGTTTTTTCCAATCTGAGCATCTTTCAATACAACACAAAACTGCCAGATAGAGGTGTCTTCACCAATTTTATTGGACTGGACATCAGAAAGAGGATGTATGCGATTATTTTTCATTTTTGAACGCTGAGTAGTCCCTAATATAATCGTTTTCATCATAGTTTTCGGATGCCAAGCATAATAGCACAGCACTATGAGAAAAGCGAATTGTACGCCAGTAGCCTTCAGGGATAAAAATTCCTTTGTTCGGATTATCCAGAACATATTCAAATTTGTTTCCTTCAGCGTCTTCGAGTGTAAAGTCAATAATACCAGAAACGGCAACAATTACCTGTTGTAGTTGTTTGTGCGCATGGTTACCTCTAATAATGTGATTAGGAGTGAAGTAGGTCCAGTACACTCGTTTGATTTCGAAAGGAACCAAGTCTTCGTATTGTGCGACGCTAATGTATCCCAATTCAGGTTTTCCGATGGATGCGAACGTTATTTCGTGCGGTTTCTTCATGTTTATTACTTTACGTCAAGCATTTCTCTGTGCCAATTCGGTATTCCTTCTTTAACTACTTCAGCAGGGTTTCCACTAATCATTGATTGCTCAGGATAGTTACCAGATGTGACCACACTGTTTGTCGTCACAATTGAATTTTTTCCGATTGTGACACCTTTCAAAATTTTTGCTCCAACCCCAATCCACACTTTTTCTTCAATGAGAGTAGGCGCAGTATGAGGTTTGTTTGATACGGTGTGCCAATCACTATCTGTAATGAAGGTGTTCCAGGCGATGATGCAGTCATAACCAATTTCCAAAGATTGATTCACCAAAATGGTGGAGTCGGCTGTGATTCCCGCTCCCGATTCATTTTTTCGTCCGTTCAATATGAGTTGAGCATTTTCGCTAAGTAGTATTTTGATGCCGTCTCCCAAGATATAGCGGGATGTGACTTTTAACTCTGCTCCCTCATTGATTGTGATTACCGTTGCATTCTTTTTATGATGCCAAAGCTCCATCAGCAAACGGTCTTCAATGATGAAAAGAGCATTTTTTTTCTTCTCAATACGGACTTTAAATCGTTTTTGGAATTGAATGGCAGGAAAAACAGAGAAATCATCAACAAATTTCAAGGTGAGATAAGCTGAATACCACCAAGTGCGGAAAGAAACTGATTTCAGATAATTGAAATCGAAAGAATATCTCGCTTTTATCAACTTTTTAAAGAAACTCATCACTCTTGAATAAAGTTGGATGTGTAGGTGATTTTCGGTCTAATGAGTCCGGGTAACACAGTATTGTTTCCAGCCAAGGATTCATTTGCAACCTCAAATTTTCCGATGGATTCTACCGTAAGGAGAACCTCGTGTAAGCTAGAGGCAATTATTATTTTGAAAGAGTAAAGTCCAGCATTTAAAATGTTAGCAGGAACGACCCCTTTCATAAAATACAGTCCCTTTTTCGAGTTGTTTTCCGTGCAAATCCATTCACCATGATGGAAAAGAACAATTTCATCTTTGTTTTGAAGTTCAAAGGTAACCGCTAAATTCTTGTTACTCCAAAAATGCTCGAATTTGAGTTCAAATTCAAATCCACTCGAAATGGTAATAAAACTACCTTCTAGCGGTCGAACATCAAAAGAAACAATTCGGGCATTGTCATTTGCGATTAAGACATCCTGATCAGAACTTGCTTTGCCGAGGTTATGATACTCTTCTGCTGCTTCTAATTGATTTCCTTCGAAAACAATTTGGCCTTTATTGAGGACAATACCCTTAGTACACAATTCTTTAATGGCAGCAATGTTGTGACTAACAAA
>JBFHGY010000393.1:0-3897 GCA_041582905.1 Crocinitomicaceae bacterium
AATATCCGTTTCAACTACACGAATCGGATAGCCGTAGTACATCCATCTCAATTGCTCTAGCGATTCAACTTTTTCGAGATCTGTTGGCGCTAATTTTGTTAACTCCAACAAGGTGCTTTTGCGGTAGGCATACACACCAATGTGTCTGAAAAACGGAAAGTTTTCACGGCTTTTTTCGTTTGAATGATGCTCATTTGGAATGGCGCTGCGCGAAAAGTATAGTGCATCATTTCGGAAGTTTCGAATCAACTTGATACGATTCGGGTTCATTTTATCCTCTTCCGAAACATCCGAAATTCCCAATGTGGCAATTTGTACCTTTTCATCCTTGAACGCTTCGAGTAATTGATCGAGTTGACGGAAATCGATGAGCGGTTCGTCTCCCTGAATATTGATGACAACATCCGCTTCGACTTCTTGTGCTACCTCTCCACAGCGATCTGTCCCCGTTCGATGTGCTTCCGAAGTCATCACCACTTTTCCTCCAAAGCGTTTTACTTCGTCGAAAATTCGTTGATCATCGGTAGCAACAATAACTTCCTCCAACATCTTTGCTTTGGAGGCGCCTTCATACACACGCTGAATCATTGTTTTTCCAGCTAAATCGATAAGAGGTTTGCCCGGAAAACGACTTGACGCATACCGCGCAGGAATAATTCCAATACACTTCATACTAGAACTTCATTTGAAGCTGAAGGATAAATGAGCGAGGTGCCTGAATATCACCAGGACGGGTCACGTACTCCGCATTGAGCAAGTTGTTGATGATGAAACCAACGCGGTAATTTTCCGTGATTTCATATCCCGTTCTAAAGTCAAATACAAGCGCTCCTTTGTTGTTTTCTTCTCTGTATTCTTTCAAACCTGGCAAGATCGCTACTCCCGCAACAATTTCACCCTCGAAAATTTTATCGATGTTGTTCATGAAACTGTTGTATCGAGCACTCATTCCTACACTGATTCCCTTCCATTTTGCCTCTACATCGGCTTTGGCCAAGTGACGGAAACGATACTTCAAAATGTTAGACGTCGTGTCTGAGAATGTTGAAAGATACGCTGAATCTTTGTTCAAGCTGATTGGGTTCATGTACGTATATCCGATCAATGAAGTCAATTCTACTTCCTTGATTTTTCCTTGGCTATTGAACGAGAATTCAATTCCTGAGATACGTGCTTTCTCCGCGTTTTGCGCTTGGAATCCGAACCACTTGTTGACATATCCAGGATCATCAGGGTTCAAACTCCAGTTGATTGAATCTGGCTTGAACGCACCAAAGGTGAACTCCATCATATTGTCATATTGATTCACAAAACCAGAAACATCGATCAAACCTTTCCAGCTTTTTCCAATTTTCACGGCTTGCTTAAATCCGATTTCCGCAGCCCACCCGATTTCAGGTCGAAGTCCTGGATTTGGGAATACGTTCAACGCACCAACAGATGTCGTTGTATACCTTTCCGCTACTGATGGATAACGAATTCCTTGTCCGAAAGACGCACGAAGGTGTGTATACTCCGCTAGTTGGTAGTGTGCTCCCACACGAACAATTGGATAAACTGGCAACACCAATGAAGAGTCCTTTCCGAGATAGAAATCTGAATCTCCAGCGCGACCATCTTGTTCAAAATATTCCAAACGAACACCTCCTGTTAAATCCAGGCGTGTGAAGTTCTTCTCAAACTGACCATAAGCTGCCACGTTTGTAGAGTTGTGATCTCCGAACAATGCAGAGAATACATCTGTTCGCAAATAAGTCGCTCCAGACGTTACAGCGGAACCATTTTTCCACTTGTGCTGGAATTGATAATCTCCGTAGCTCACCGCAGAAGTAGAGCTTTGCGAAGGATTGGTAATGTTTGTGTTTCCAATGTGATAAAAACGTGTTTTTACCGCATGCAAGTTATTGTACTTATCGTAAATTTTGATGTATGGATCGATGCTGATACGAGAACCTGAATTGAATGTCAATGACGAAGCTGGGTCAGACGGATCGGCACCTCCTTGTGGAGAATATCCGAGCGAATCGTTTTCCCACACAATGAAAATTCCCGTTTTCTGCATCTGAGCATTGAATCCAATTCCTGCCTTGATGTTTTTATACTTCTCTGGTCGAATGTAGAACGTTCCACTAATTCTTCCTCTGTTCTCTTCTTCTCCTTCACGGTATCCTTCCGAAACAAAACCGTTGGCCGAAATGGTATATCCTACATTCTTGAACATCTTTGAATTGTAGAACTCTCCCTGATGGAAAGTTGGGTTTCTCGACCACCATTTCAACGATTCTCTTCGAGGATTACCATAAATTCCCGTTTGGATTTTTGCGCGTGTTTCCCCTTTGAGTGTAGGCTCTCTTTCCGAGATGGAAATCAAACCATTCAATGCACCAGAACCGTATAAAACCGAAGATGCTCCTTTCATGATTTCAATTTGCGAAGCAGCTTCCAACGGAACAGCATTCCATTTTGTGTCTCCTGCATCACCAGAAAGCAAAGGCATTCCATTCCACAATAACAATACACGACTTCCCGCACCGTATGCGAAACCACTTCCTCCGCGGATACTCACTTGACCGTCCATTGCATAAACACCTGGACTTTGGTCAATCGCTTCCTCGAGGTTGGATAATCCCTTGTTGTCGAATAACTCAGGGCGAATGATTTCCATAGAAATAGAAATGTCTTCTACATCTTGATCGCGTCTTCCTGCCGAAACAACTACAGAGCTGAGATCAAGAACAGGAGGATTCATCTTGATTGTTAATTCACCTGGTCCGTCCACCACAAGCGTGTCGTTCACGTACGTTTGAGCCGAAATGACAAACGTTGCTGGATAGCTAGAAGGATTAATGGAATAAGACCCGTCAATATCAGAAAGTACCTTTTCGCCTGTCGATGATACGATTTTGGCTCCGAAAATTGGTTCTTTCGTTTGACCATCTTCAACAATACCCGTAACCTGAGAAATAGACGCAAGTGGGAGTGATAAAAATAGTATTAGCAAGTGTTTCATAAACGAATATTTCGTAAATTCAAGAAGCCTAAAATACCATTTTTTGTGGATTATACCTACCTACACTATCGAATTGCGGTTACGCTCCTGCATGGAGTTGGACCGAAAAAGGCGCGGCATCTGGTCGCGTCGCTAGAAAATTGTTCTGAAATTTTCACTTTAAAACCCAATGATTTACATGTGAAAACAGGTTTTTCGAAGGGATTTATTGCAAAAATGGAGCGTACAGAAGCCCTTAACACCGCCCATGGAATTGTATCCTTTTTGAAGAAACATGAGATACGTGCGACCTTCTTCACCGATGATGACTATCCAAGTCGACTTTCTGAATGTTCGGATGCTCCATTGATTCTCTACCGAAAAGGAGCTGCACCTCTGAACTATCCCCGCTGGGTTTCCGTTGTTGGAACACGCAATGCAACGCCTTATGGAAAGGCTATTTGTCGAGAGCTTATTGCTTCCTTTCAAGGCAAAAATATCGTTGTGGTAAGCGGTTTAGCGCTGGGGATTGACTCGTATGTGCATCAATATTGCTTAGAGTTTGATGTTCCAACCATAGCTGTGTTAGGTCATGGACTTGATCGAATTTATCCAAACAAAAACCGAGAACTTGCCAAGAACATCCTCAAGAATGGAGCACTGATTACCGAATTTCCTCCCAATACGCTTCCGGATCGGGAGAATTTTCCGAAACGAAACCGAATTGTGGCTGGATTGTGTGATGCGACCATTGTAGTGGAAAGCAATGTGAAGGGAGGTTCTTTAATTACCGCAGACATAGCCAATGGCTACAGCAGAGATGTATTCGCTTACCCTGGAAATATCTTCCAAAGTAGTTCAAAAGGCTGCAATGACCTTATTCGAAGCGATAAAGCACATCTAATTAC
>JBFHGY010000394.1:0-3894 GCA_041582905.1 Crocinitomicaceae bacterium
ATAAGTTGAATACCCGTTTGTTAGCGATAAGTTGGAGGAAGATCCTGAGCAATACGTGCTTGACCCTGAAATCACAGGTGTCGGGAGTTGATTCACAGAAACACTCACTTGATCCGTAGATGAACAACCGTTTACATCCGTCCCTGTAACTGAGTATACTGTTGAATTTGTTGGAGAAACCGTGTGTGAAGCACCATTTCCGAGTCCATTATCCCAAAGGTAATTTAGAGCACCAGAGGCATTCAAATTTATACTATTCCCTACACACAATGCTGTATCCGCACCAGCGTCCACAGAAGGAGTTGGCAATACAACCACATCAACAGTGGCTGAGGCGGTACAAGAACCTGTCCCAACCGTGTATGTATATTGTCCAGCCGACATCGTTGCCGAATTAAACGTTCCGAGATCACCTCCCGTCAAGTTAGAAGGCCCCGTCCATGTTCCTCCTGTATCCGGAGATCCAGACAATACATTGAAAAGATCAACGGATCCTGTTCCTTCACACATCGAAGTTGATCCGTTCAAACCAGCATTTGCGGCTCCGCAGGTCACCGTTATATTATCAATTTGCCAGTATTCATTACCCGACCAGCATTGAACTGAAACTCTAATTTGAAGATTATTTCCATTTAATGGAAGGCAGCCAGTGCTGTAGGTTCCAGAAAAATCGTCGTCTGCAATCACATTGAATCCAGCACAGGGTCCTGAACAAAAATAAGAGTTGGAAGGATCGGTCCACCCTGTTCCATCGACGTTGTATTGAAATCGTACCCAATCCGCCGAATTACATCCTGTTCCACAGGCCTCCATGGTTCCGACACTTTGGATATCAAAGCTAAGCTCTACAAGTCCACATGAACTTATGTCAATTACATCGTCGGTCATCCAAACGGCTTCACCATTCGTATCATTACCTTCAAATACACCATTATTTACTTCCCAATAATCTCCAGTGAGACATGTCGGACAGCTAGAAGACCAATTCACACCACTATCACTTCCAGAAGTGGACCCTGAAGGTTCGTTAAACGTTTCTTGAAAAATAACCTGAGATACTACGAAAACTGGGGAGAGACAAAGAGTTGCGAGAACAGCTCCTAATCGTAGAGTAAAATGCATTTCTTTCTAGTAATTCCATTTGATTCATGCCATGGTTTCGGACGAAAAGGTATTTTTTTTCATCGTCTAGGATATCATGTCATGAAAACAGTGCAAAGTTACGGAATACTGTACGGTACCATCGTTAAGAAAACATTACGTTTAGAGAAAGAATGACTTTCTCAGATTAAAAATCGGACTTAGAAATATTTTCACCTTCCATTTTCAGGAAAATGGCAAATAATTGCCCTACGTATTTCTACCCGTTTTCGTCCAAAAAAGATGCGGAATGTGCGACAAAACTTAAAAAACCATAGAGAAATTTCATTATTAATAATTTCAAAATCAACACACTAAACACAACCAACTCAAGTTTACACTTCTGTTTTGCGGAAAACACCCGTTTTACCGATTGCACATGGAACTGAACATTTCTCGTCGTATCTTAGTAGTATAACTCCTAAACACGACGTCATGAAGTACGTATTTTTTATTGTTGCCCTACTCACACTAACGACAAGTTGCGAGCTTCGAAGTACCAATTTTGATCCTGATGAACAACGCGTCTATGCGGATGAAGTCACGCAGATTGCCTCGTGGGATCAATTTCAAGCTGAGGAATTAACCACAAAAGAATTCGAAAGCGAATATGCTGAAAAATACGTTGACGTTGAGTATGATACCCGACAAACAGCGAAGGGTATTTGGGTAATTGAAGGATCGGTCAAAAACTTTGCGCGAGAAGCACATTTTGAGGGCACCGAAATGATCGCTTCATTCCATGGAAACTCGAATCAATTATTAGGAAAAGAAAAGTACACCGTTCAAGATCACTTGGCGCCAGGAGATGTTGCTGGATTTTATTTCAAATCTGATGATTACACAACTGCCCAATCTGTTACGATCAAAATTAATCACGTAAAAACAGCTGAATAAGCTTACTCTGCGAAGTTCGGTGCATTTGCACGAAGCAGAAAATCAAGAATTGTTATCGCCGCCATTGCCTCTACAATTGGAACTGCGCGAGGCACCACACAAGGATCATGACGTCCTTTTCCCATCACTTTCACCTTTTCCCCTTCCGAATTAATTGAATCTTGCTCTTGCACAATGGTCGCCACGGGTTTAAACGCGATTCGCATCTCTATCGGCATTCCATTACTAATTCCTCCTTGAATTCCTCCTGAAAAATTCGTCTTCGTTGAACCATCTGCGTTGAACGCATCGTTGTGTTCAGAGCCATTCATTTCAATGGAAGAAAAACCACTTCCATACTCAAAGCCTTTGACTGCGTTAATGGAAAGCATCGCTTTTCCCAACTGAGCATGCAATTTATCGAAAACAGGTTCTCCCAATCCAACAGGAACGTTGAGAACAGTACAGCAAATACTTCCACCAACCGTATCTCCTTTTTTACGCACCAATTGGATCAGTTCTTCCATGCGTTTTGCATCATCCATATTGGCCGTACGAACCACGTTTTGGTCAATTTCTTCACGTCGAATTTCGCCTTGCATGGAAATTGCTCCGACCTGATCCACATACGCGAAGATGTCGATTCCTTTCGTTGCTAAAATTTGCTTCGCAATGGCGCCTGCCACTACTCGGCAAGCCGTTTCTCTTGCTGACGAACGTCCGCCTCCTCGATAGTCACGATTCCCATATTTCTTATCATAGGTGAAGTCGGCATGAGATGGACGAAACACATCTTTGATATGATCGTAATCTTTCGATTTTTGATCTTCATTCGGAATAATAAATCCAATCGGTGTTCCCGTTGTTTTTCCTTCGAAAATACCCGATAAAAACTGTACTTCATCCGATTCTTTTCGTTGGGTGACGATAGCGGATTGTCCAGGTTTTCGACGATCTAGCTCGTGCTGAATCGCTTCCAAATCAAGCGTTACATTTGAAGGAACACCATCAATTACCCCACCAATGGCTGCACCGTGTGATTCACCGAAAGTGCTCAATTTGAATATGGTACCGATTGATGAGGACATATTTTATGATTATGCTGACTTCGGCTCCGCTCAGTCAACGTGTTTCAATTCTGTCAGCTTTGCTCCGCTCAGTTAACTCGGCTCTGTTCAGTCAACAAGATAGGGGAACAAAATATCCCCCGCGGACTGAGCGGAGCCGAAGTCCGTTAGTTACAAATCGTTTCTTCTGTTACTTTCAAAATATGGCGAACTTCTTCCAATGTTGGAGCTTCTGCATACGTTCTGAGAACAGGTTCAGTTCCTGAAGGACGAATCATTACCCAACGTTCATCATCCAAGAAATATTTGAATCCATCAATGGTTCCCACGCTTTGAACTTTGTATTCTCCAAATTCTTTGTACGCATCTTTCTTACAGTTCTCTACGATCTTCATCTTAAGATCTTCAGTAATGTGTAAGTCGCTACGCTCAAATTTGAATCCTCCAACAATTTCGTACACTTCAGCGATCAAGTCATCCAAAGATTTCCCTGATTTCGCCATGAATTCCCAAATGATCAATCCCATCCAGATACCATCTCGTTCCGGAATGTGACCTTTCGTTGCGATTCCTCCTGATTCTTCACCTCCAACCAATACGTCTTCGGCAACCATGATATCAGCAATGTATTTAAATCCAATTTTTACCACTTCATACGGGAAACCGTAATGCTCGGCCATCTTTCCAACACGCGGTGTCGTACTGAATGCTGTAGCCACTTTTCCTGATAGTCCTTTGTACTTAGCCAAGTAATGAACCAACAACAAAATGATATGGTGCGAATCGATGAATTCTCCTTTTCCGTTGTATA
>JBFHGY010000395.1:0-3892 GCA_041582905.1 Crocinitomicaceae bacterium
GGAATGTGAAGTAACTTCGTTAACAGCGCCAACAGCTACAGATAACTGCTCAGGAGTGGTAATGGTAAGCAATGACGCGACACTTCCGATCTCAACGCAGGGAACAACAGTAGTGACTTGGACGTATGATGATGGAAACGGAAATACATCGACGCAAACGCAAAATGTGGTGATTACTCCGATAAATGACGGAGTGACGGCAATAGATGCGGTTACACTCAGCGCGGATGCTTCGGGATACAATTATCAATGGATTGACTGTGACAATAACAACGAACCAATTGTTGGTGCCACGGATCAAGTGTTTACTCCAACAATCGCAGGGAATTATGCATGTATTGTTGATAATGGTACGTGTTCGGTGACAACAAACTGCGTAGCGAGTTCAGTGGGAATTGATGAAACTCTGTCAGATCTTGATTGGACTCTTTATCCGAACCCAACAGAAGGTAATTTGACCATTAGTTTGGGTAAAACCTACTCGAAAATTGATATATCGGTGTATGACGTGTTCGGTAAGAAAATAGCAGTTAAGGAAGTGTACAACAATTCCCTACTGGAAATAGAAATACTTGGGTCATCGGGTATGTATACCGTAGAGGTCAAAACGAGTGACGGAGATATTGCAAGGGTCAAAGTGATGAAAAACTGACAAAGAGTGGGTGAAGCAGAACATGTTTCACCCATTTTTTTATTCCAAGATCTTCTTGAAACGAATTTCAAAAGGAAATACCCATCCAGATAAAGCTGTATTTTTGTTTTGATGAAAATGCGTCTATTTCTTCTGTTGGTACTTTTCCTATCTGCTGGAAAATCCTTTGCTCAATCGTCCAAACTTTCTTCAAATAGTGAGCATTCTCCCGCTCGAATTTGGATGGATGCGTATTTGGAATCAATTAGAAAAGATGGGTTAGGCCCTACGATTCACGCTCGAAATATGTACCAATTATCGGCCTTGATGTATGATGTTTGGCTTGTGTACAATCCGACAAAGGGAGAACACATTTTCTTGGGGAAAAATGTCAATGGTTTTGAATTCGAATTGAATGATTTTGAGATGCCTGAAAATCGCGATAGTGCGATGCATGTTTCACTGAATTATGCTGCGTTTCGATTTATCATTAATCGATTTCAGAACTACTCCAGCAAAGTACGGGTCAACGACGATCTAATTTTCCTAATGGAAGATTTGGGATTTGATCCGTATAATCGAAATGAAGATTACTCGACGGGCTCGGCATCTGCCTTGGGGAATTACATGGCAAACAAAATGCATGAATTCGGATTGAGTGAACCTGCGGGCGATGAAGATGGATACGAAGGTCCAGGATACATCGCGGAAAATCCTGCACTTAAACCGAATGTTTCAGGGAACAAGGATTTGTGGAATTGCAACCGATGGCAACCTCTCTCTGTTGTTGATTATATCAATGAGAAAGGATTGGATCAAGCTCTAACAGATTGGAATTACCAGTTGATTCCACGAGTAGATGAGTTTTTAACTCCGCATTGGGGGACGATAACACCGTTTGCAATGGGAGAAGATGAGTTGACGCAATACAGCAATTCAAGAGGAGACTTTAATGTCTACAATGATCCTGGTCCACCACCTTTCATTATGGATGACCCCGCATCTGATCAGTTCGATGCATACCAATGGAACTTCACGTTGGTTTCCTCATGGAGCGAGCACAACGATCCGAATGATCCAACGCTCGTGGATATTTCTCCTGGAGCAATTGGACCCACGCACGGACTTCTTCCAAATTCATTTGAGGGATACAAAGAGTTTTTTGATTTCCGAAATGGAGGAACCCGAACCAAACCGCTAACTGAGAATCCATTCACCAAAGAACCTTATCAGAGAAATGTGGTCAAACGGGGGGATTACACGCGTGTAATTGCTGAATTTTGGGTGGACGCGGTGAACACGTATTCTCCTCCTGGTCACTGGATGAAAATGTTGAGTCAAGTGTCCGATCATGCCGATTTTGAAAAGAAATGGGCGGGAAAAGGAAAAGTATTGAGTGATCTCGAATGGGACATAAAATCGTATTTAACCTTGTCGGGTGCATTGCACGATGCTGGAATTTCAGCTTGGAGCGTTAAGGTTTACTATGACTACATTCGTCCGATTTCTGCACTGAGGTGGATGTCAGAGAATGGTCAATCTTCCGACAGTTTGCTTCCTCGATACCATCAACATGGCTTGCCATTAATTGATGGAAAAATAGAGTTGGTCAAGAAAGGTGATCCTCTGGCAGGAGAAAAGGGCGAACATATCAATAAGTTGAAAGTGCGTGTTTGGAGAGGTCCAGAATACATCGAAAACCCAACAGAAGACATCGCAGGAGTCGGTTGGGTCCTCGCCGAAAATTGGTGGCCGTATCAGCGATACTCGTTCGCAACTCCACCTTTTGCTGGATACGTTTCAGGGCATTCGACCTTTTCCATTGCAGCCAGCGAGACCTTAGAAAAAATTACAGGATCACGCTATTTCCCAGGCGGATTGGCGGAGGTGACCATCAACAAGAATGAATTTCTTGAGTTCGAGCAAGGTCCATCCGAAGATATCACACTGCAATGGGCGACCTACCGAGAAGCGGCAGATGAAACCTGTTTGTCGCGTATTTGGGGAGGAATTCACCCTCCTGTGGATGATATCGAAGGTCGGAAAATTGGCATCAAAGTAGCCGATAAATGCTTCGAGCGTGTCAATCGCCTATTTCGTTAACTCTTGTAAATAGGCATCCTCGATGGGGTATCCAAACTTCTTTGCGTTGTTTGCATCGCTGAGTGCTTTGTCCAATTGATTCAGTTGTTTGTAACACGCCGATCGCAAATAGTAGGCATCTCGATGTTGCGGATCCAACTCGATAGCAGCAGAAAAGTCGGTAATTGCTCGCTCGAACTCACCCATGTCAATCTGCAAGACTCCACGAAAAACCAAGTATTGAACGTTTTTGGGTTCAAGGGCAATCGCTTTCGAGTAATAGTCCAATGCGGTTTCCCCGTCTCCACGAATTTTTAAGGCGGTAGCACAATTGAAGTAAGCCATGGAGTACGTAGGGTCGTGATGAATGGCTGTTTCAAAGGATTTGATGGCCTGATCGAACTCATTTCGTCGTGCGAGTAGCACACCAATATTTACATGAGATCGAGCATAAGTAGGATCAATTTCAATGGAATGATAGTAGTCGCGCAAAGCAGCATCAGGATCTCCTCGTTCCAGTAAAATTCCACGCTCATACAGTGACTGTGCAAAAGGTTCAATTTGAATACTGGTGTTTAGGTCATCCATCGCTTCACCCATTTCCCCTTTTTTCGCAAAGTACAGCCCTCGACTCATATACGCCCATTGACTATCTGGGTATTGATCAATCACTTGCGTCCACAATGTTTCACTGTTTTCCCATGCCGTCGATTGATGACGTGTTTGAACCGCTAGAAATAGCATCCAAATAGAAGCTACGGCAATCGTCAGGTAGCGCAGTGGTTTTTGTTCTGAACGAATGAGCTTTTCTACGAGCAGCGCGATGAGGTAGAACAACCCGATATACGGCAGATAGGTGTATCGCTCGCTATTGATTGCCTTCCCGAAGGGAATAATTTGAAGGAGTGGGGCAATCGTGATGAGAAAGAAAGCCAATCCGAAGAAAACTTTTCGAGCACGGCGATAAGACCAAAACAAGGCAAATAACACACCTAAGAACGGAATCACAGCCAGATAATGAACCAGTAAAACAGTTCCATTTCCTGGAAAGGGATGAAAGGCTGCTAACTGAATCGGTACGATTGACTTGAAAAGATAGAAAACGGTGTTGTACATTCCGAAAAACACCGATTGATCGTAACTAATGGCCGAGAGTGAATCCATCGAGTTGCTTTCCAA
>JBFHGY010000396.1:0-3887 GCA_041582905.1 Crocinitomicaceae bacterium
AATTCCGATCACTTCTTTCTCCTTGTTCAAGGCGAAAATATTCCCCCACTCTTCCGATTGAGGAACGACTGGTTCTGGCAATTTTGCTCCTGTATCTTCCCCGAACAATGATGCTTGCGAAGAGTTTTCGCTATCCTGAAAACCAGATCCAAATCGAACCAAATTTTCTAGGAATGTTCTTCCATTTCCATCTTCCTTAAAGAACTGAGCACGATGAATATTTTCGAACGAATCGAATCCACCCGCATATACCAGACTTTCGAATGCTTTCTTCGAACAAATTCTCAGATTTACACGTTTTGCCATGTCAAAAATCGAAAGGAAAGGTCCTTTGTCATTTCGTTCTTCAATAATCGCATTTACCGGTGCAGACCCCAAACCTTTGATAGCTCCCAATCCGAAGCGAATCGCTCCTTCTTTGTTTACGGTAAAGTGATAATTGGATTCATTCACATCGGGACCAAGTACAGGAACGCCCATCCGCTTACATTCCTCCATAAAGAAGGTTACCTGCTTGATATCGTTCATGTTATTACTCAGTACCGATGCCATGTATTCAGCTGGGTAATTCGCTTTCAGGTAAGCCGTTTGATAGGCAATCCATGCATAACACGTCGAGTGCGATTTGTTAAAGGCGTAGGATGCGAACGCTTCCCAATCCTTCCAAATTTTCTCCAGAGCAGCTTCATCATGACCACGTTCTCCACCTCGTTCAATGAAGGCAGGCTTCATTTTATCCAGCACGTGCTTCTGCTTTTTACCCATCGCCTTTCTCAGCGTATCGGCCTCACCTTTGGTGAATCCCGCCAATTTCTGAGACAGCAACATTACCTGCTCTTGGTATACGGTAATCCCGTACGTTTCTCCCAAGTATTCTTCGCAGGCATCCAAGTCATAAATAATCTCTTCATCACCGTGCTTACGACGAATAAAAGATGGAATGTATTCCAACGGACCTGGTCGATACAATGCGTTCATGGCAATGAGATCGGCAAAAACAGTTGGTTTTAACTCCCTCATGTACTTCTGCATCCCAGCAGATTCATACTGGAAAATCCCCACTGTTTCTCCACGCTGGAACAATTCGTAGGTCGGGACATCATCAATTGGGAACGCTTCGGGATCCAATTCCACTCCATGACGTTCGCGCACATTGTTTACGGCATGCTTGATGAGTGTCAATGTTTTCAGCCCAAGGAAGTCCATCTTCAACAATCCCGCTTCTTCCGCCACCGAGTTATCGTACTGCGTACAGAACATGTCTGAATCCTTTGCTAAAGCAACAGGCACGTAATTGGTGATATCATCTGGAGTAATGATTACCCCACAGGCGTGAATTCCCGTGTTTCGGACAGAGCCTTCAAGTTCTCTTGCTCGATTCAACACTTGAGCTGTTAAATCGGTTCCCTTCGCAATGTTTTTGAGCTCGTTTGCGCGATTGATATCTTCCGTGTTGTTTTTCAGCTTATCACGTAAGTCACTATCTGACAAACCAAATAATTTGCTCAAGGAAATATCTGGAATGAGTTTCGCCAATCGGTCGGCTTCACCCAATGGCAAGTCCATCACACGCGAGGTATCACGAATCGACGATTTTGCCGCCATCGTACCGTAGGTAATGATTTGTGCTACCTGATTGGAACCGTATTTATCGATTACCCACTTGATTACATCCCCACGTCCCTCATCATCGAAGTCGATATCAATATCAGGCATCGAAATACGATCAGGATTCAAGAAACGCTCAAAAAGTAAGTCATACTTAATTGGGTCGAGATTCGTAATCCATAAGCAATAGGCCACAGCTGACCCTGCCGCCGATCCACGTCCTGGACCTACCGAAACTCCCATTTCTCGGGCTGCTCGAATGAAATCTTCTACAATCAAGAAATATCCTGGATAACCTGTATTTTCAATTACGCTCAACTCAAAGTCTAAGCGTTCTTCGATTTCTGGAGTAATTTCTTCGTAGCGTTTTTTTGCTCCTTCGTAGGTAATGTGTCGCAAGTATTTGTTCTCACCGCGTTTCCCTCCATCGATTTCATCTTCTGGGAATCGGAATTCTTCTGGAATATCGAACGCAGGCAAGAGTACATCACGCGCGAGTGCATAGTGCTCACACTTATCAATGATTTCATCGATCGATTCAATTGCTTCAGGTAAATCCATGAAGAGTTCCTTCATTTCTTCCTGCGACTTGAAGTAGTATTCTTCGTTATCTAAACCATATCGGAAACCTCTTCCTCGACCTTTCGGTGTCGACACCAACTCATTATCCTTTACACACAATAAGACGTCGTGCGCGGTGGCATCATTCCGATCTAAGTAAAAAGTATTGTTCGTTGCTACGAGTTTAATTTCATGGTCTTGCGAAAATCGGATCAAGGTTTCGTTTACACGATCTTCGTTGTCCTGCCCGTGGCGCATAATCTCGATGTACAAGTCATCTCCGAACTGCTCCTTCCACCATACGAGTGCTTCTTCCGCTTGTTTTTCACCAATATTCAGAATCTTACTGGCGATCTCCCCATACAGGTTTCCTGTCAGTACAATGATATCCTCTTTATGCTTCTCAATCACATTCTTATCGATACGAGGAACATAGTACATCCCTTCTGTATACGCGATAGAAGCCAATTTTATTAAGTTGTGGTATCCGTTTTTATTCTTTGCCAAGAGAACCACCTGATATCCGTTATCCTTCTGAGATTTATTGGTTAAATCCTGACACACGTTGAACTCACAACCGATGATCGGCAATAGTTCTTGCTCATTAAATTCTTCACCTTTTTCTTCCGCTTCTTGCCGTCTTGCCTGAACGCCTTTGTTGTAGCCTGAGATTGCCTTCTCAAAATGGAAAGCCGCCATCATATTTCCAGTATCCGTAAGTGCCACAGCTCTCATTCCGTAATCAACTGCTTTCGCTACTAGCGAGTTGACTTGTGTTGTCGATTGGAGAATTGTAAACTGGGAATGGTTGTGCAGGTGAGCGAAGGAACAAGCATCCAAACGCTCTTGCGCCTCACTCTTATCAACTGTTGGAATGACACTCTCTTCTGTTGGAAGCGCTTCTCGAATGCGTGCACTTTCTTCCTTTAAGTTGAGGTGTTGAAGTCCAATTTTCTCAATCGTTTCTGGATTTTCCTCTTGGAAATCAGCGATGTATTGTTCTTCACGTTGGAGTTCATCAGGACGAAAAACTCCGCGACGCATCAATTCAAAGAAACAGCGCGTAGTTGCCTCCACATCGGCTGTTGCGTTGTGCGCTTCCGCGAAGGGCTGATGAAAAAGATAATCGTGAAGTTCTGTAAGCGTAGGCAATTTGAACTTTCCTCCACGTCCACCCGGAATCTGACATAAATTTGCCGTTACTTCCGTACACGTATCGAGGATAGGCATGTTGTTCATTGCCGTTTCAATTCCCATACGATGGAATTCACAGCCCCAAACGTTTAAATCGAATTGAATGTTCTGTCCAACAACAAACTCCGCCTTTGCCAAGGCTTGGTTGAATTCATGCAATCCATCTATGAGATCGATCCCTTGTTCACGAGCCAGATCCGTTGAAATACCGTGAATTTGCTCTGCATCGTAAGGAATATCAAAACCATCTGGTTTGATTAGGAAATCACGATGTTCAATGAGACGTCCCATGTCATCGTGCAACTGCCAAGCCATCTGAATGACGCGTGGCCAGTTATCCGTGTCTGTTATTGGAGCATTCCAATTCCTGGGTAAACCCGTTGTTTCCGTATCAAATATAATGTACATATCCCGTAGAATTCAAGAGAATAAAGTTAGTGAAAAATGGAACGATGTTCTGAATGAAATAGCGGGAAATATTAACAACCTGAGTTCGATTCTAAAATCTGCTCAGAAATTCTTTA
>JBFHGY010000397.1:0-3885 GCA_041582905.1 Crocinitomicaceae bacterium
AGCATCATGAATGCTCAACACCTCCCTTCGAAATATCATCAGGCCATTCTGGCTGCAATCAAAGCGTCGGAAGTTATTGAGACGATTTACCAAGAGCACGTTACTCCCACTGTTAAGCCGGACGGATCACCCGTTACGAAAGCCGACTTGGCAGCGTCGCAAATCATTGCAGACCACCTACTGGAAACCAACATTCCCATTCTGGGTGAAGAACGAGAGAAAGCAAGTTTTGATGTCCGAAAAAACTGGGATGAAAACTGGTGCGTCGATCCTTTGGATGGAACGCGAATGTTTTTACAACGCAACGGTGAGTTTTCTGTGAATATCGCGCACATTGTTGGTGGTGAAGCGGAGTTTGGAATTATTGCAAGTCCTGTTCAAAAAGAAGTATTGATTGGAGGGACAAAATATGGTTGCTATCTGCTATCCTTTAGTGATTTCGAATCACCCGAAAAGTGGAAAAAGATTGAAGCTCACGAAAAACTCAATGAACCTCTGCGGGTTATTTGCTCACATAGCTATGAAGCTTTTCATGGAGGAGTTCAATTTGAAAAATACACCAAGAACAAAGAATATAAGTATGTCCGGCGTGGCAGTGCAATCAAATTTTTCTACTTAGCCTCAGGAGAAGCAGACATCTATCCGCGATTTGCTCCAACGATGGAATGGGATATTGCGGCAGGCCACGCAATACTCAAATCACTAGGAGGGACGATTGTAAATGCAGAAACCAACGAACCGTTGACATATAATAAGGAAAGTCTGTTCAATCCACATTTTGTAGCCAAAACGAAGGCCATAAACACATGAGAGCTACGCTGATCATACTACTCTTCTGCATAAGCGGAGCATGGGCGTTTGGTCAGCAAAATCTCCTTCCCCTGCATTCATTCTACAAAGATCAATTGTTTGCGAACAAACTAAATAAGCCGTACAATGAAGGTTCTTTTCTTCCAGTAAGTGAAGGAGAATACAATCTCATTCTTAGCATCCTTGACTCAACACCTCGTTACTACACCGTTACACATATTTTGTACACGAAACACCTGATTGAAATCAATGCAAAAGATTGTTATTTAACGATCAGTCCTGCAGCGAATATCTCTACTGGAAAAGACTTTACCGATACCTCCGATCGCCGTCTCATGCAAAACACACGTGGAGTCTTTGTGGAAGGTGATCTCTTCAAACGGTTCTCATTTGCCACTACGTTTTACGAGAATCAAACCCGATTTGCGGCATACGAAGAAGACTATTACAAAAGTGTTGGTGAACGTTATCAGAACTCAGCTGGTGAATATTATGCTCAAAACGCAGTAATTCCAGGAGCAGGAAGAACCAAGGACTTCAAAGGCGATGGGTTCGACTATGCCTTCGCGACAGGATATTTTTCCTATTTACCCATCAACCAATTACGGATCACCGCAGGAAATAATCAGCAGTTTATTGGCGACGGATATCGATCCTTGCTTCTTTCCGACAACTCATACGCCGCTCCGTACATCCGATTGGATTGGAAAATCAGTCCGCGCTTCAACTTCACGTATTACCGATCACGCTTGATTAATTTACTACGTCGAAGTGTGAGCAGTTCTGCCGAAGTGTATTACGAAACAAAGGGGCATTCCGTGAATTATTTCACCTTTAAACCGAACGAAAATGCAAGTATAAGTCTGTTTGAAGGGTCTATCTGGAATCGAGGAGATTCCCTAACGAGCAGAACTTCACACCCTCTTTATTACAACCCAATTCCGTTTGCTTCGAGCCTGATTCTAGACGGAAACAATGAAGTGGTTTCGCTCATGGGGTTGAATGCCAATTATCAGTTAGGGAAGAATCATCGTGTGTACGGACAACTTGCCATGAATGATTGGGATGCACAAAAAATTGGCTATCAACTCGGTTACCGCGGATATAATTTCTTCCAGTTGAGTGATTTCATGATTCAAGTCGAATATAATCGAGTTCCAACTCAAATGTACGAAGCATCTAATCCTCGTTTGAATTATTCTCATTACAATCTTCCGCTTGCGCATGTGAAAGGAAGTGGTTTTCATGAAATACTACTCAGAGCCAATTACGAGTACAAGCATTGGTTTGTTGATTTGCGAACAGTCATGTACAATTTGAAAGATTATAATCAAGAAGGTCACTTGGCTCTGTATCCAAGCAGCTCGACAATTGGAGCGAATGTTTTTTACCAAAGCGTTGAGTTGGGGTATCGCTTCAACCGAAAAATGAATTTGTCAATTTTCGGAAGATGGCGCATGCGCTCCACCACAGAAAGCGGAGTTCCAACTGCCAACACCGTTCAATTCGGAATGCGGACAGCACTCACAAACCATTACGACGATTTCTAATGAAAGTGTGGATCTACATAGCTTTCCTGCTCTCAGGATTTTGTTTCGGTCAGGCCGAAGTTGGGCGACTCTTTGAAGAGTTACCTTCCGATTCACTTGTGACCCGAACCGCGCGAACACACACGAGTTTGAAGCCACAAATTCGACAAAATAACCATCACTCGAATTACGTGAAATTTTCTGCGATCGGAGACGTAAACTACATTCATCGCAATCAAAGTCAATATAAATTGGGCATTGGAGGTGAAGTGTCAGCCGTTTTGAATGATAAATGGTATTTCCAAGCCGCAGCCATTCAAGGACTCAGTAACCTCGATTCTATTTTCGAGCCGAAATCATACATTACACTATCTCAACCAAATTTTGATCTGTATACAGACATTAGAAGTCGTGTTTCCTATACTCCGAACCACATTTTTAATTTCCAAGTCGGTTTAGATCACAACTTCATCGGGGAAGGAAGTCGATCCATGTTTCTAAGTGATTATGGTAAACCATATCCTTTCGGACTCATTAGAGCCAATTTTTGGCGTTTTGAATACAGTGTTTTGTATCAATTCATGAAAGAACGCGATCAAAGTCGGTGGGAAGGAAAATTCGCTTCGAGTCATCATATCTCCTTTAATCCAACAAAATGGCTAAACATTGGCATTTTTGAAACAGTAATTTTCCAACCGAAAGACACTTTGGTTCAGCGCGGTTTTGACGTAGAATACTTAAATCCTCTCGTTTTCTACCGACCGCAAGAGTATTCGTTGGGATCTTCCGACAACGTATTACTAGGAATGGAAATTTCTGGACATATCAACGACCGACATACCATATACTCACAAGTGATCTTGGATGAATTCTACCTCTCTGAACTAAAAGCAAAAACGGGTTGGTGGGCAAATAAATATGGTGCACAATTGGGAATAAAAGGACGTTTTGAACAAGGTAAACACAGATTCTTTTATCGTGCTGAATACAATTTTGCCCGTCCGTACACCTATTCTCACATTTCTGAAGAGTTAAATCATGGGAATCAAGGATATAGTTTAGCGCATCCGTATGGCTCTAACTTCATGGAAATCTTAGGTGAGCTGAAATGGAATTGGCAAAAATGGAGTGGAAAACTCTTCATGAATTATGCCGTTCAGGGCGAAGATAAAGATGGCTTCAGTTATGGCGGAAACATTTATCAACCCTATGTGAACCGACCGTATGAATATGGTCATTACATCGGACAAGGTACTCAGGTGAATCGTTTAAATGCCATTGTGACTGGATCGTATCAACTGTCGGAGCACGGAAACTTACACGCATTTATGGAAAACCACTTCCGTTTTGCGACTAATCAGTCATCGATGAATTACATGTTGGTCGTTGGTATTCGAAGTCAGTTGTGGAATGATTACCGAAACTATTAGAACGAAAAAGGCACCCTCGAACGTTCCTTCAATCGTATTGAATTCCAGTATCAAGAGTGCCATCATGTTATAGGTAGTGGTAGGGGTAGGTTTGAACTTAACTTGTGTTTAGAGGC
>JBFHGY010000398.1:0-3884 GCA_041582905.1 Crocinitomicaceae bacterium
TCGGGAATTTTGCAACCGTCCATTGGAATCATTTTCGAATTCAAAGTGAAGACACTGAAAGTGGAGGAGTGATGAAGAGGGCCATTTCGGCTTCGCTCAATGTCCATTTAGTGCTTTTTTTTCTACATGTTGGTGTTTTTTGAGTTATCTACTCAGGATTTTTGCTGTGTCTGGTCGAAATCTTTTGGACATCTGAGAGAAGTACTTTGCGGTGTCCGAGTGGAGTCATTTTCGGTGTCTGAGCGGAGTCATTTGCGGTGTTTGAGCGGAGTCTTTTGCGATGTCTGAGCGGAGTCGAAGACAAGCAAATCAAATAAACTCAAAATCCACCCGTCGATTGCGTTGCTTTCCTTTCGGATTCTTATTGGTGTCGATAGGAGATCGTTCGCCCTTGAATTCAATTACTAATCGATCTGGACTCAGTCCTTGTTTTACGAAGTAATCTGTAATTGCCTGCGCGCGATTATAGGAGAGGGTATCATTGTATTGATCGGATCCGTCGGAATCTGTGTGGCCAGTTACTTTCACGCGCAAATCGGAATGACCTTTTACAATTTTTATCATCGAATTAAGAAAGGCTTCGTGTTCCTCGCGGATTTCATACTTATCGTAATCGAAAAAAATAGGTTCAAACACAAAGTTGTCGCGTTCAATCTTTCTAATTTCTGGAGCATTTAATCCTTCTGCGTAGTCCTTAACAAATTGGTTGAACCATATTTGAGTGTATGGCATTTCTCCATCTGTCGGTAATTCGAAATCTGCTCTGTACAAAATAAAGTCTCCTGCCACACGTCTACAATCTGTTGCAACGTATTCTCCTGTGAGGTATCCTGTTTTTGGGTCATAGTTCAAACTGGCCGAGACGCGACACCAGGTAGTTCTCGATGTTTTATTGCTTTTCGTTTCGGCAATTTGACGAATATGAAGTGTACCCGTTTCATCTAAATCGGCGTTTACTTTTTTAAGTGAGTACAAGTCTGAATCGTAGATTTCTTCACGGCTGTATCCAGTTACAACTCCATCGTTATTTTCAAAGTCAAAATAGACGATAGAAGCATTTTCCATTTTCGTTCCTTTTCGGATCATGACACCTTGCCATGTCCCAGAGGGATTGAAATTAGCAGCTAGTGCCGAAATGGAAAAAAGAATCACACCGAGAAACGCAAAAAACTTCATAGATTGGATCTGTTTTTATTAATCTATACTGATATATTCAAATAATGTTCCAATATTAGATATTGAAAGATTTTTTCTTGAAAGAAGGAAAAAGAATCGACCTCGAATAAACGAGAAGTACATGAACAAATGATTTCAAGAGCTAAATCATGAACGCTAAACTGCAAATTTGTAGCAGAATCTTTCAATCTTTGGTTACTGAGCTTGTCGAAGGGGTAATTTTTGAATCTATAAATCTCCCTCTATTAACAATATCCAATGATCACTGTTGATAACTCCCCATTTTCGCCCCGTATTTAGGTCGTTATTTCGGCGTCAGTTCATTATCTTTGCTCGTTACTGAATTGGGGACTCCCTACCATGGTTAAAGCGTTCAAATCGTTTTAAAATGACAAAGCAGGTAGTTAGAGAAGCCAAAACCAAAATTGACTATGAGCGAAGAGAATAAAAAGCAAGATTACGCAGCGGATAATATTCAGGTCCTCGAAGGATTAGAAGCGGTAAGAAAAAGACCAGCCATGTACATCGGTGATGTGGGCGTGAAAGGTCTGCACCACTTGGTTTACGAGGTTGTTGATAACTCAATTGATGAAGCGTTAGCTGGACATTGTGATACCATTAGCGTAATAATCCACGAAGGAGAATCGATTTCGGTTACGGATAACGGTCGTGGTATTCCAACAGCAATGCATACGAAAGAGAAAAAGTCGGCATTGGAAGTTGTAATGACTGTTTTACACGCAGGGGGTAAATTTGATAAGGATACCTATAAAGTATCTGGAGGTCTTCATGGAGTTGGGGTTTCCTGTGTGAACGCCTTATCGAAAGATTTGAAAGCAACGGTTCACAGAGATGGAAAAATCTTTGAACAAGAATATAAAATTGGTAAGCCTCAATACGATGTACGAGAAATCGGAACAACTGACATTACAGGAACAACAGTAACGTTTGTACCGGATGACTCGATTTTTGAAGTGACCAAATACAATTACGACACACTCGCAGCTCGTATGCGTGAGTTGGCGTTCTTGAATAAAGGAATTAAAATCACTTTGACGGATGAAAGAGAGACTGACGATGACGGAAAGTTCATCTCTGAGCTGTTCTATTCTGAAGGTGGATTGAAAGAATTTGCAAAATACCTCGACAGAAACCGTGAAGCATTAATTGAAGATGTGATCTACTTCGAAGGGGAGAAAGATGGTATTCCTGTTGAAGTATCAATGACGTACAACACTTCTTATGGTGAGAATATTCAAGCGTATGTGAACAATATTAACACGCATGAAGGAGGAACGCACCTTTCTGGTTTCCGCCGTGGTTTGACAAATACCTTGAAGAAGTATGCTACTGATTCAGGGATGTTGGCAAAAGAAAAGGTAGAAATCGAAGGAGATGATTTCCGTGAAGGGTTGACAGCGGTTGTTTCTGTGAAAGTAGCAGAGCCTCAATTCGAGGGACAAACGAAAACGAAGTTGGGTAACCGCGAGGTTACTGCTCCTGTAAGTCAGGGAGTGTCGCAAATGCTCGCGGATTACTTAGAGGAACACCCGAATGATGCGAAAACAATCGTTCAGAAGGTGATTTTGGCGGCAAAGGCTCGTCAGGCAGCGAAGAAGGCGCGTGAAATGGTTCAACGTAAGAACGTAATGTCAGGATCTGGACTTCCAGGGAAGTTGGCTGATTGTTCTTCGAAAGATCCTGCAGAATGTGAGATTTACCTTGTCGAGGGAGATTCGGCGGGTGGAACGGCAAAGCAAGGTCGTGATAGAATGTTCCAGGCAATCATGCCGCTTCGTGGTAAGATTTTGAACGTTGAAAAGGCAATGCAGCATAAAATCTTCGAAAATGAAGAGATCAAGAACATTTACACGGCACTTGGTGTACGCGTAGGTACAGAAGAAGATCAGCGTGCATTGAATACAGAAAAATTGCGTTATCACAAGATCATTATCATGTGTGATGCCGATGTCGATGGTTCTCACATTGAAACCTTAATCTTGACGTTCTTCTTCCGTTATATGAAGGAGTTGATCGAGCTTGGATACATATACATTGCAACACCACCTTTGTACCAAGTGAAAAAAGGCGCTAAGTCGGAATACGCGTGGGACGATGATCAGCGTGATCGAATCATCCAACAGATTAAAGGATCGGGAACAGAGTCTTCAGTGAACGTTCAACGATACAAAGGTCTTGGGGAGATGAATGCTGAGCAGTTGTGGGAAACAACAATGAACCCAGAGTTCAGAACACTTCGACAAGTAACAATCGATAATGCTGCTGAAAGTGATCAGATTTTCTCTATGTTGATGGGAGATGAAGTTCCACCAAGACGTGATTTTATCGAGCGCAACGCGAAATATGCAAACATCGACGTTTGATACGTTGTTGAAATAATTGGAAGCCCAGGTTCATTTTGAATTTGGGCTTTTCCGTTTTATGAACTAAAATCATCCTTGTTGTCATCGGTGCTTCAAATCCTCAATGATCGCTTCACATTTCGAATGTTTTAAGGCAAATGTATGACGCGGATTTCATCACTTCAAGACTGTATAAACTGCTCCGCAGGTCTTGTATTGATGCATCCACATCATTTCACTCGCCAAAAACAGAAATATGAAAACGACATTGAAACAATGCGACCAAAAGACGACATCGCGTGACTTATTTAGAAAACTGCTTGAAGCACAAATTGAACTTCAAAA
>JBFHGY010000399.1:0-3879 GCA_041582905.1 Crocinitomicaceae bacterium
AATAATTCTGAGGTATAAAAAGCCTTTTCACTTTTTCCAAAGGCACGTCTCCCCTCTTCCAACTGAATTTGTTCAAGAGCTAAGAGCTTCGCCTTCATGTTTGAAAGGTTCCCTTCGATTAACTCATGCGTTCCTTTTGACGAATCGCTTAGTGAAACTTCATACTTCGTCAGCAGATGAAAATCTCGTTTCAACTCTTCCAAAAGTTCGTTTTCCTTTTTTGTGAGTTCGGTCGCTTCGTACTTATCGATTAGAGAGTAAATCTCCTCGTTTACTGGCTTGGTATTGGAAATATACACATCGTAGTTATGAAGTGCATTTGCCATATCCTTATTCTGGATGTGGATGTTAATGTCATAAATAATATCCTGAGCGACCAATCGATCCTCATAGATCGTTTTGATTGAATTTTGCATCTCTTCAAAATTTCGTTGATCAATCAAGTTGGTTGCAAGAATGAGTATAAAAACGAACAGTATCCCAAACAGTAACTGGATTTTTTTAAAATTCATAAGCATCTCTTTTAGTTAATTCTCACCCTCTTTAGTTTGATGATTAGAACAATGATGAAATTGAACCATCTCAAGTCGTATCTTCTAGTATTCTATTCATTTTCTTGATGCATTCGCCGCAATAGGAGTGCCAATTCAAAGCAAAAAACCCTTAAACACTACATAACCAAACACTTAACAACATTCGCAAATGTATTATTCAATAAATCCACCACCGCAACTGGGGAAATTTTACCCGAACCGATACAATTCGTTCCAGTCTAAGCTATCCAAATCACGATTCTTTTAATCGGAGTCACATGGCGTTCTTGGGTAAGTTTTATCATCTTCTAGTTTGTACGATTCATCCCAAAAAATCACAAAAAGCACCTTCCCAAACCGCGTACTCTTCGACCGTCCCCAACAATCAATTAACTTAGCTCGTAAATCTATCCAGCATGAGTTATCGTATCTATCCCCTATTTCTCCTATTCTTCGCAACCCTTTTTCTGGGATGTTCTCAAGAATCAACGGATAAAACGGAGCCCGACAATTCGGATGGTTGGAAAACGGAATCTCAGGTAACCAAGGCAATTGATCAGATCTCCTTCAACTTCCCTGCAAGTGGACACGCATTCGATAACAAAACCGCTTATGTTCAGGAGTGCTTTGATGCTCTGAAAAGTAATTCCGAGTTGATCAAACTGGACACGTTTTCCGACACCATACAGATTCGGTTCCTAGCCTCACGAGAGGATATGTTCTGGTTAACTGGAATGAAAGCTTCGGGAATTGCCTCTCCGCACATCAATACCTTATATGTTGTTGCTGATGGAGAAAAATCACCTCCGATTAAACACGAATTGATGCACCTCATGGCCATGTTGGAATGGGGATATCCTCACTATACTTCCACATGGATCAACGAAGGACTGGCAGCATTTGCAGAGGACAATTGCAACGGCTTAACAGTTGCGGAGATTTATCGATATTTTATGGAGAATGACATGCTAATTTCCATTGACGCGTTAACCGCTGATTTCTATAGTGAATCCGAAATGACTGCGTATCACCAATCTGCTTACGTAGTCGAATACCTTCTTAACCAGTATTCATTAGATCAATTTAAGCAGCTTTGGAGAGATGGATTCGACCGTTTTGAAGAGATTTATGGAAAAGACTTCGTCGAAATGAAAGCTGAAATGGAAAAGGAGTTGATGAAAAAGCACAACACCGCTCCCAACATCGATTGGGAAGTATTTAAACAAGGATGTAATTAGTCAGGTGAAGACACAACTACTCAAAATAGCTGAATCCAACGGTGATCTTAGGGTTCTAATTGAACGAAACAAGCAGATTGTGAGCGGACTCCGTTTTTCCCTTGCTGAATACAAGACGGACATCAACCTTAATCAGCCTGATATACCACATGAGTTCAAGGGAAACCTGTATCAAAATGGCTTCCAATACATTCACACAAAGTGTTACGATGTTTGGAGTTATCCCTCTGGTATTAGAATAAAAAAGTTTTCAATTCCCTATCCCAAGAAGCTCCAAGGAACAATGGATTTTCTGGGGAACACCGAATTAATCGTCACAGAGCTCGGGTTTCGTTATTTCTTGTCGAAGCGTACGATTGCCTTTTCTCTAACGAAGTCTCAAAATGGTGAATTCTTCTTTGAAGCGTCAAAATTTGAATATCAGACCAACGCGAACGAATATTCGACCCATTTTTTAGCCGATCCGTTTTCTCGAAATGAAGTCCTCAGACGTGAGTTTATGAAGAACATCGAGAAAATGAAAGATGTTTTGAGAACCAACGATCCATCTCTCTCCTGATACGATCATTATCGCGAAGCACTATTCATCGAATTCCACTAGCTTTGTAAACATGAAAAAATTCTTTCCACTTCTCTTTATACTGTACATTCTATTGGGTTGTCATTCTAGTAAAAGAACTGAATCAACTAGCGGTCCAGAACCAGTCTACTTCGAAGGAGAAATCCACTACTCCATTTCGTATGATTCATTGCCCGATTATCTCAACGAGAAATACCTACAACGTAATTTGGGAGTCGAGATGATACTCGTGTACAAAAATGGTAACCAGCGAAAAGAGTTCTACTCAGAAAATGGAGAGCTTCTCAGTACTCGATACTTAGACCTTCAACAAAACAAGTCTTTTTCATTTCAAGTAGATGAAGATACTGTCACCTGGTTTGATATTCGTAAACCAGATACCCATGCCACATTTTCAGAACTATCAGATACGATTATAGGAAACAACGATTATTTAGTACTCTATACAACCGTTCGCACTCCCAATCCCAGTGACAAGAAAAAAGATTTTGAGGTAAAAACCCAATTCATCAATTCTGAACAACTCCCCGTTAATCCCGAATGGTTTAGCAACTACCGTGAAGGTAATTTTAATGAACTCATTGGCTTGACTAAATCCATGAGTATCGAAACGCATACCTACGGTCCATTTTGGAACACATCTTATGTTGCCGATTCTATTATTTGGAGAACTGTGAAGGATAAAGAGGTTGAAGTAGAGCAATTGAAAGGTCGACCCATGATTGAATTGTAGAACTGTGTTTCACTCCAAAATAGTGCATCACAATTGAAATTATTCAGAACTAGCTTTCTCCAAATTCCACTAGCTTTGTAGCATCAACCCGAATACCATGAAACAAATTCTACTTATCGTGCTTAGCTCCATTGTTGCATCAATCGCTTTTGGACAAAACAAGCCAGCGTACATCCTCTACAATTCAAAAGGGAAAAAAGTAAGTTTCAAAAAACTGCTAAAAAAAGCAGATCAGAGCAATGTGGTTCTATTTGGAGAATTACACGATAATCCGATTGCGCATTGGTTACAATTGGAATTAACGCGAGAATTGGACAAAAACAATGATCTTGTTCTGGGAGCGGAAATGTTCGAAAAGGATAATCAGGACGAATTGAACGATTACTTAAATGGAAGAATTGACGGGAAAACATTGGATTCCCTCGCACGACTTTGGATCAACTATCCTACGGATTATGCTCCACTTGTCGATTATGCGAAAGAACACAAGCTTCCGTTTATCGCCACTAACATTCCCCGAAGATTTGCCAATAAAGTGTACAAAAATGGAGGTTTTGTCGCTCTGGAAACGCTAAGTGACGAAGAGAAGTCATGGGTAGCTCCTCTTCCCGTTCCTTATGATAGTTCACTTTCAACCTATCAAGATATTTTGGTGATGATGGGCGATCACGGCTCTCCTGATTTGGTAAAAGCACAAGCCATTAAAGATGCCACAATGGGACACTCCATCGCTCAGTATATTTCCGATTCATCCACTTTCATTCACTTCAACGGTGCCTTTCATTCCAACTATTA
>JBFHGY010000400.1:0-3846 GCA_041582905.1 Crocinitomicaceae bacterium
ATCTGGTGCGTTTTTTTGTGTGATTATTCTTTGAATCTATTTCTTCATAAATCGAATTGTTTCAAATACTCCATCCTCTGAATTCTTCAATGTAATCATGTACAGTCCTTTCGAAAGATGTGATTGATCCATCTTGAATTCATTGCTTCCTTCGTTCATTTGCTCAATCGAGTTGTAAATAACTTGTCCTGTGCTACTCACAATTTCCATTTCTATTGATGAGTTTACCTTAGAATCAAGGTGCAAACTAAAGATGCCTTCCGATGGATTTGGGAACAACGAGAGATTCGAAACTAACATTTCTTCATCCATTCCAATTGAAGCTCCTGCAGGCAACACGTTAATTGTTGTCCCCGAAGCTTTCGACGTAACAACAATGGTATCGCAGTACGTGCTCGTACAACCATTCACTGGTTCTAAGATGGTCAGACACAATGTGAACGTCCCCAATGTCGAATAGGTATGCGTTGGATATGCCTGTGTACTTGAATTTCCATCTCCAAAATCCCAAACATAGGTCAAACCAGAAGTCCCTCCAGTACTATTCAACGCATTGTTCCAGCAATAGTATTGACTTGTATTTAAGGAATCCTGAATTAAAGTAAAGCTTGCTGAACAATTCGCAGGAGGAATAATTCCGGTAACCACAACTGTTCCCTGAACTGAATCCTCACAAAGCGTCGTAGAATCATCTACATAGTACGTATAATTGAACGTTCCATTTGCCGTATACGTATAAGTCGCCGAAGCATTTGGAAGCACTTGCACTCCACCCGCTGCTGAATAGAAATAACTTGTAGTTCCTGCACTCGAATTATCCGTAAGTGTATACTCCCCTGGATTTCCGGTAGGCGTCATGCTTAATGCTGCGAAACTTCCGCAATTCACACCACTGACGTAAACGCTCCCTGTGATCGTATCCTGACATCCTCCCGTTGAATCTTCAACGATATAGGTGTAATAATGCCATCCATTGGAAGCGTAGTCAATAGCGCTTGTACCACCAGGAGTCAACGTTACAGTTCCTCCCGAATTGGTAGAATAAAACGTTCCCGTTGCTGCATTCGTGGAATTATCAACAAGTGTGTACTCTCCAGGGTTGGCTCCAGGATTCATCGTTAATCCAGCTTGAGTAGTGCATGGATATTCAATAACAGTAATGACTCCACTGATTGAATCCGTGCATCCCGAAATAGAATCATACGTTACATAGGTGTACGGATAACTTCCGTTGGCAGGAAAATTAATAATATCGTAATCGGGACCGTTCCATGTATCCCAATTCACTAATGACGGAGTTGATCCTGCGCAATAAAATGAACCAGTAGCGCTATTATAGGATTGATCTTGAATATACATTGAACCCTGACCTCCCCACGTAACATCCATCACATTCAGATTTGCCTGGCAAGTGGTAATGTTATCGATATCAAAAGAGACAAAAAGACTGTCGTTACAGCCCACCCCAGCATTGTTCGTATGATACCAGAAAGAATGTGGTCCATTCGCATTGGTAACGAACGTGGATGAATTAGCTCCGTAACTTAGGTTTGTATTTCCTGAGATTACATTATTCCCACCTCCATACGGTGTAAAACTGATGTATCCTGTTTCTCCAGAATTATCAATAGCAGGATCTGTAATTGTAAATTCTCCAGGATTCGTTGAGAAAGATATTACCGGCGGATCAATCATACATACCTCTACAGTCGAATACGTCGTATCCGAACAACTGGTAGAAGGATTAGATCCAATATATGTCACGGGATGAATTCCACCTGTGGTATAGGTAACAACAACCGATTCATAGGGCAGTAATGTCGTCGACGAAGGAGTTGCTCCCGGAGTAAGCAAAGTAATCGAAGTAGCATTCGAAGAATAAGCTATAAACAACTTTTCTCCAGGTACAGAAGTACTGTGCTTGGTGAAATGAGCCTGACAAACTTGACTGTAGACGCCACCCGAGGCAATAAGTACTGCGATTAACAAAAGTGATTTGAAATATGTTTTCATTGTAGGTTTAATTAGGTTGTGAATAAAGTTAAAAGGTATTCGTACCTTATAGATACATTGAAAGTGGGAAACGTTGCATACACATCGTTTTTTTATTGCTCCTAAATACGAATGGAACAATCAGCCCATAAACTCCCAGGCACTTTGGTACCCTTCAACCGTTTCAACGTATTTCAAAAACTGATCATAAAAGGAATCCATTCCAATCGTGGCACTATCCCCTACGACAATCAACTTCTCTTTTGCACGAGTGAGCGCCACGTTCATTCTTCGGTAATCCTTCAAAAATCCGATGTTTCCGTCTTGATTTGAACGTACCAACGATACAATGATAATTGGCATTTCCTGCCCTTGAAAGCTATCAATGGTACTCACCTTGATCTCCTTGGACAACATCGACTTTGCCAATTGAACTTGTCCAGCATACGGAGAAATAAAGCCAATTTCTTTTGGCTTCCAATTGTTTGCCTCGATCATCTTTTGAATGACCTCCAACTCGCCTTCATTGGTTAAGCTGCGACCATCTTCCCCTGCTTTTTCCTCAAAGCCCGTTCCTGCCGTATCATAAAACACCACGTGTGTACCTGAATCCTTTTGATCATCGGGCGTTTGAAGTTTGCCTTCGTAGAAATAATCATTCGAAAATTGAGCAATCGACGAGCGCATTCGATATTGCGTATCCAAAAAACGAACATCTTGACATTGCTTAAACGCATGTTCCAATATCGAGACATCGAAGCCCATTTGAGTTGCCTTATCAGAAAGCACCGTAGGTGGTAATTGAAATGGATCTCCAGCAAGCACCCACTTTTGCGCAAAAGGGAAAACCACCCACGCCAAAGGCTCAATGGCTTGTCCTGCCTCATCAATTACAAGTACGTCAAATTCCGCATCCTTCTGCAAAGCATTATGAATTCCAATGGGCGTACCCAGCACTACATCAGCATTTTCGAAACTTTTCTGAGCGGCATAGTCCTGCATGTCGCGAATCTCCTTTCGAATCCGCTTAACTTCTTGAATTAATGCTTTTCGCTGCTCTCGTTCTGCCTTTCCAAAGTTTCGTTTGTATTGATACGACATCCGTCGCAACTCCTCCGCTCGAATCTTCAATTTCTTGATACTCTTGCTCTCTTTCGAGTCTTTGAGTTGACCTTCCAGTGTAAACGGAAAGATATCATCATCCACTTTTGTGGTATTTCCTACGCGAAGAATTTTCGTTTGATAGTTGAGCAATCCTTTCGCGACATTGTCGACAGCAGCATTACTTGGAGCAGTTATCAAAACGCGCTTGCCATCATTTATGAGTTGTAACACTCCTTCGATAATAGTCGTCGTCTTCCCAGTTCCTGGAGGTCCATGGAGAATGGTCATTCCATCGCTTACCAGCATCCCTTTTACGGCACTCTTCTGACTGTCATTCAGCCGTTGATTCTTCCATTCTAAGGCACGACTAGTCTCTTCTTTTAACCCGAAAGGACTTGTTCCATGAATTTGTGCGAACAATTGACTCATGAGCGGACGTTCACTAATCAACTTCACGGCAGATTTCATGCATTCCGACGTATAATGATCAGGTGCTAGTTTGAGTCCAACTCCTCGATCTTCGATCCAGTCAGGAAAATCGGGTGCATACAGTCGAGCCATTCCTTTCTGTCCGTCCAGAGAGAGTAAAATTCCTTTTACGGATTCCTCTCCATCAATAAAACACTCAATAGCGCTACTATCTTTGAAGGCAGAAGTATCGGTTGAATATGGAAGCTTGAAAGCGATCTCAGGATAATCTGCATATCCGAAGCTCTTTCGTGTTACCGTTATCGGATGAAGCACTACTCC
>JBFHGY010000401.1:0-3845 GCA_041582905.1 Crocinitomicaceae bacterium
CGGGTCAAAATCGTGCGTGGCACTGAAGTCTCCAGTGATATAAATATTATTTGAAGCATCACACGCAATGGACTTACTGTATTCGCTTCCTCCATTTTGGGAAGTAACTACCCATTGATACACACCATTGGTATTCAGTTTCAGTACAAAATAATCCCACAATCCACCTCCTGCAGTGTAATAGTCTACCCCAGTTCCAGGGTCGAAATCGACAGTGTTTTGGTGAACTCCCGTTACAATTATATTGTTGAGCGCATCGGTAGTTACGGAATAACCGCGATCATGTCCTGTACCACCAACTGATACCGCCCAAATAAAGTTTCCAGACGTATCTAGTTTTAAAACAAAGATGTCCACGAAACCACTTGAAGTTAGATTGAAAGTCCCCGCACCTGGATCAAAATCGCATGTTCCATCAAACATTCCTGAAATAACAAGATTTCCATCGCCGTCTATCACAATGGAATAACCAAGTCCGGAAGTTGATGTTCCATTTACCGTTTTCGTCCAGATGTAGTTCCCGAGTTGATCACGTTTGTGAATTTTCACTTTGCCACTTTCTCCTCCTGTGGAGTATACATTTCCGTTAGCATCTGTTACAACTGAGTAAAGTCCATCTCCGTTGGAGCTTCCAAACTGCTCTACCCACTGAAAGCTGGGTTGAGCGAATGTGAGTCCGATCATCAAAGAGAATAAACAAGTAATAAGTGGTTTCATATTTCTGATTTTGATTAGTGCAATACTAGGTCTTTTATGATCAAAATCTTTATGCTAATTCGTGCTATTGTACAATTGGTTCAAGATAACACGCAAGTGGTCTTTTGTATTGATCGAATGGGAATGATCAAATAGGCGCGTAAAAAGTCCGCACTTTGGAAGCTTCTACACGTAATTCGCTTATTTCTGATCGATAAGATGATCTGAGTTATTACCTCTAGGCATAGCCAACTGTACCAGCACTCCAACCAATATCACCATCGCACAACCAATGAAATTGTACATCAAGTAACTGAGGTCGATGATCTCATAGGTTTTCAGCAAATGAACAGTCAAGACCGTAATTTGAGCCACTAAACCACCGATTAAAGCGGCATTCGCCTTTACTGATTTGAAGAAAAGTGCCAAAAGGAAGACGCCAAGGATGGTTCCGTAGAACAATGAGCCCAAAATGTTCACCAGCTGAATGAGGTTTTCGAACATGCCAGCGGTGAGCGCTATCAAAATGGCCAGCAAGCCCCAGCCGACCGTCAACCATTTGCTGATGCGAAGGTCTTTCTTTTCATCGTCGGATTTGGACCAAAATTTCTTGTAGTAATCAATGGTTGTTGTTGCCGCCAAAGCGTTCAATTCGCCTGCCGTGGACGACATCGCCGCAGAGAAGATCACTGCCAACAATAAACCAATCAATCCGTGAGGAAGGTAGTTCAAGATGAAAGTCAAAAAGATGTAGTCAGAATCCTTCGTTTCATAATTGGGATCGATCTCAAGTAAGGAAGCCTTATACACATCACGCAATGAATCCTGCTGGATTTGCAAGTACTCGACCCTGTCATTATCGCCTGCGAGTGACGCATCAAACGATTCCAACAAGCCCCTCTTTTCATCAAATACTACATCATACTCCGATTCAATGGAAGCCAATTTCGCTTCTTGTTCCACCGTCATTTCCACAGTAATCGGATTGAAAACAATCGGTGGTCTATTGAACTGGAACGATACGAAAACCATCACCCCAACGAGCAAAATGAAAAACTGCATTGGAATCTTCAATAGACCGTTAAACATCAGTCCCATTCGTGATTCTTTCAATGATTTTCCGCCCAAATAACGCTGCACTTGCGACTGATCCGTTCCGAAATAAGACACAAAAAGAAACAATCCTCCGGTAAGCCCAGAAAGCAAAGTATAGCGATTACCAAGGTCAGTATCCAAATCAATGATTTCCATTTTACCTAGTGCCCCTGCGATGTCAACGCCATCCATGAAACCGACATTCTCAGGAAAACTGCCTACCACGTAATACAGCGCGAAGAACATTCCCGCCATGATGATTCCCATTTGCCATTTTTGGGTAAGAGAAACGGCACGACTTCCTCCGGAAACTGTGTAAATGATCACCAAACCTCCAATGAGCAGACACGTGAGCTGTAAGTTCCAGCCTAAGATGGTCGAGAGAATAATAGATGGGGCATAAATGGTAATTCCTGCCGCCAAACCACGTGAAGCCAAGAATAAAAAGGCCGTAAACGATCGAACTTTCACATCGAAGCGCTGTTCGAGGTATTGATATGCTGTATATACTTTGAGACGATAGTAAACTGGTAGAAAGAAGATGGAAATAATGATCATTGCCAAGGGCAAACCGAAGTAAAACTGAACGAATCCCATTCCGCTTTCGTAAGCTTGACCGGGTGTCGATAAAAAGGTAATGGCACTGGCTTGAGTGGCCATAATCGACAAACCAATAGTGGCCCAATTCTCCGAATTATTTCCTTTCAGGTAGCTCTGAAGATTGCTGTTTTTCCGCGTTTTCCATGTACCATACGCCACAATCAACACGAGTGTACCCATCAAGACCAACCAATCAACTGCGCTCATGATGCATACGAATTAGTGATCCACAAATACACCGCTATCTGCACTACCAACACGAGCACAAGTCCGATGTACCATGCCTTCCAGTTTGTACTGTCTTTCTCTTCACTCATGGTGTATAACTTAAAATATTCGCGAAAAGCCGATACGCCCCAACCACTCCATTCGGCAACTCTCTGAAGAAAGAAATTCCCGAATACACAAATTGACCTTTACCGTATTTAGCAACAATCAACGCACCTGTTTGTGGTTCTTCACTTTTGTCTGCCCACGAAAACAATGGCGTGTACTTTTCATCCCAATTATTCGCGAAGTATAACCCTCGCTCCTGAACCCAATGATCAAAATCCTTCTTTGTAATTACGTTAGGCGAGGTCATAATTGGATGTTCTGGTGCTAAAAATGTCACTTCGGCATCTTCCTCCGTGACACGATTGCGCGACAATTCAAATGGATATGGACCGTAGGTTTTTCTATTTTCTGCCGAGCGAGAAGCGGTATTGTATTGCATCACCAGATTACCTCCATTCTTGACATACTCATTCAATCGCTCCGAGTAGTTGAATAACTCTGGATACACATTGTAGATGCGAATACCTAACACCACCGATTGATATTTACTTAAATCGACCGTCGGAAGATCCTTTATCTCAAATACGTCCAAGTCAAATCCGAGTTGTTCGATCGCTTGAGGAACGGCATCGTCTACCCCTTTGATGTAGGCAATTCGTCCTTTGTTGATTTTCACATCCAACATTTTGCATTCCATCGTCGATTGACGGAACAAGGCTTGTGTAGGAATATGATCGTAAGCAATCTCTTTGTAATTCAATAAGGCGTTTCCGTCTGCATCCTTCGCCACTAACGCTCCAGATTGTGGATCATCTCCTGCCTGGATTGTGAATGAATACCATTCTTCAGCATGCTTTGACGCTAAAGAAATAGCAAACTCTTGAGGTTCCACACGCCAACCATCTGGAACAGATAGCGACATTTTTGTGTTCAATTCCTCCGAAAAACTCTTCACTTTGATACGCACTTCTTTGCGCTCACTTGCTTTTAACAGCAATTGTTTCTGCTCGAAGGTAGCTGTGTATTCTGGTGTTGAGATGAGTGGTCGACGTCTTTCTCCGTAGGAAGGATCACGCCATTTGTATGTGGCTGGCACATCAAGTGTAAACAACTTTCCATCCAAGGTGAAAGTCAATTTAGCTGTAATACTCGGTTGACTTTCAGGTTCGCAATAATTC
>JBFHGY010000402.1:0-3829 GCA_041582905.1 Crocinitomicaceae bacterium
GGTGCAATGAACAGTTCTTCGAGAATAGAACTTTGCGCCATTTTCCACGCTAAGGCATGTTCTCTACCTCCAGATCCTAACAATAAAATTCGCATGAGTTTAGTTTTGTGTGCAGTATTTCAATAATGATTCGAACATTGCTCGTCCGTCTTCATTTGCCAATTCTCCATCTGCTGCTCGCTCTGGGTGTGGCATCATTCCGAAAACATTTCTTCCTTCGTTTGTGATTCCTGCAATGTTCTCGAGCGACCCGTTTGGATTTACCTCATCGGAAACCGCTCCATCTTCTGTACAGTATCTAAAAATCACCTGACCGTTTGCTTCCAATTTTTCGATCACATCATCAGACGCATAAAAACGCCCTTCTCCGTGTGCGATTGGAATTTTGTAGGCTTTATCTGGATCCAAATCTTTGGTGATTGCTGTATCCATTGACCCTGGTTTCAGGTATACATTTTTACAGATGAACTTTTGGTTGTCGTTGTGAAGAAGTGCTCCTTCAAGCAATCCTGATTCTGTCAAAATTTGGAAACCGTTACATACTCCCAACACATATCCTCCTGCGTTGGCATGTTTAATCACTTCACCCATAATTGGTGACAATTTCGCGATGGCTCCTGAACGAAGGTAATCTCCGTAGGAAAATCCTCCTGGTAACACAACGAAATCTACTCCTTTCAGATCCGTATCTTTGTGCCAAAGGCGTTCTACTTCTTGTCCTAAAATGTCTTCTAGAACGTAAATCATATCTTGATCACAATTCGATCCTGGGAAGGTAACTACACCAAACTTCATAACTTCAAAAATTGTACGCTGCAAATTTACGATAATTCGAGTGCTAAAATTCGAAAGGAATGAAAAACTTACTCACAGAAAAGATCAAAAGCAGATAAAAAATAAATGCAGGAAATTGTCGGACTTGTTTTGTACCAAACCCATAGGTTAAGAAGAAGGTGAGCCAACCTACGATGAAGCTGGTAGAATCGAGTTTACGAAGCACTAAAAATTCGAGCCCACTCAATAATACAAAGAACAAAATCATCCAAACCACTACGCGGAATAGTTTCTTCAATCGGATGGAGCTCTTCCCTAACTTCTGAGAAATAGGACTTAACGCTGCAATTGAGAGTAAAAATAGTCCTCCGGAAATAACGTACAAGTCGGGAAATTTCCACTCAGCAGGGAATCCCGTGAATGAATCTCCTTGAATGGGAACACCGAAAATGGTACTGTAACAACCTGCGTAAACGAGAGGGATGATGAAGCCGAGAACTAACAAAGCCGATTCTCGTAAAACGAACGGTCTTAAAATCCAAACGATGAGAAACAAGAACGGCACAAACAAGAGCAACACGGGATAAAATGATGCAGCAAGTCCCGCGAAAAATGCTGCATTAAACACCGCTTTTCTTCCATCCGAGTTCTGGTCCAATTTGAACACTTGAAAAAACGTAAGGATCAAAAACGTTTCCGCCAGACCAAAACCGTTGAAAAAATAGAAGGAGTGGAAATAACTTTTGCCTACTACGTAGAGTAGTCCCGGCAAGTAGTTATTCTTTTCCATGAAACCATTTCGGTTAAATATTCCATTGAGTAAAAAGGCATTAATCAAAATGAACAGGGGTGCAACAATGTGACTCACAATGGAATTTTCCCGGAAGATTTCTCCATAAAAACCAAAGCCCGAAACGGGAGACGGAGAGTGATATCCGAAAAGCACATTCAGGAGCACATAAACCACTACAAAAAAGGGAAGTAGCAGCAAAACGCCAGACCTATTTCCAACGAAAAGTTTAACCATTTCACGAAGTTAATTTTTTATTCGTCCATTATTGCGTAGTATCGTACAGAATTTTATCTTTAAGGCTTCGCAAAAACGAGCGATTTATAACGATTGTTAACGCGTTTCTAGACGCTATCAAAATAGAATTAGATGACAAAAACACGATATTCAGATGACGAGCTCAAGGAGTTTCAAGATTTGATCAACGGTAAGCTTAAGGAAGCAAAAGAAGATTTGGAATTGTTGAGAGGTTCACTTTCTCACAACGACGACCACGGAACAAACGACACTGGACGCACGTTCAATATGATGGAAGACGGTTCGGATACTTTATCTAGAGAGGAAGTAGCGCAATTGGCTTCTCGTCAGGAAAAGTTTATTGCTAACTTGAATAATGCCTTGGTTCGTATCGAAAACAAAACATACGGTATTTGCCGTGTTACTGGAAAGTTGATTCGTAAAGAACGTCTAAAATTGGTTCCACACGCAACACTAAGTATAGAAGCAAAGAATGCCCAAGGCTAGTCAATTGAAGCGACAAATATTGATCGTTTCGATCGCTGTATTTCTCATTTTACTGATCGATCAGATCATTAAGATTTACGTAAAAACACATTTCGTAGTAGGTGAGGATGTCTCCATTTTTGGTGATTGGTTCGTGATGGAATACATCGAGAACCAAGGAATGGCCTTTGGAACGAAGTTCGGATCTCAAGTGTGGCATAAGCTAGCACTGAGCATCTTCCGAATGATTGCCATTGGTGCGATTGTTTATTACTGGATTAAGCAAGCCAAAAAAGGGGCACGAACAGAGTTTTTGTTTGCCATCGGTTTGATTCTCGCAGGTGCCACTGGTAACCTCATCGATTCCATGGCTTACGACTATATTTTTGAGTTTGATCCTTGTGGTCCGTTCAACTCATTGGAGGGTTCTGGAATTTTCGTTGAATGCAATGATTTCTTTAACGAAAAACGTGAAATCCGTCATTCTGGATTCTTGTTCGGTAACGTGGTGGACATGTTCAAGTTTCAAGCCACTTGGCCCACTTGGCTTCCTTGGTTGGGTGGAAAAGATGTTTTCCCTGCTATTTGGAATTTAGCGGATGCTTCGATCACAATCGGTGTGATTATGGTGTTCTTCCGTCAACGTAAATATTTTCCTCAGGAGAAGAAAGACGGAAAAGGTGGTGGTTTCTTTAGTCGAAAAAAGAACGTAGAAAAAACCACCTCTGAACAAAGCGAGATCGATTCTAACCCTTCTCAAAATTTGTCTACAGAACAGAGCACTGAAGGGTAGTTTCAGTACCATTTGAAAACGATAATCTTTGTGAACTTCATTTCGACAAGCTCAATGCGGCGTGTGGTTGGTTTTTTCACCACGAGGACACTACTTGACTGCGTCAAGGCACAACGCTGGGTTTATTTTAACCACATAGATACATAGGGGTATATACTTAATTTCTTTGTGTTCCAACACTCATTTCTACTACGTGAATCTATGTGTGCTCTATGTCACTATGTGGTTTGTTTTTTCACCACATAGATACATAGGGTTGACGTCAAGGCACAACACGGGGTAAGGATTTACCGCTAAGACACTATGGTGTTTTTCCGATTATGCTAATCGCGTAAGAGCGTGACGTTACCTGCGAGTTGTTCTTCGACTGTTTCGTTCCCGTCGATGTAGGTGTAGGTGATTTTCCAGAAATAGACACCTTCTTGCACGTCATCGCCATTCTCGGTAGTACCGTCCCACTCATCGGTTAATGTGTTGAAAACGCGAATTACATTGCCCCAGCGGTTGAGAATAATCATTTCGAACTCCTCGATGTTGGATGCGTTGACTACGAACAAATCATTCGTGTTATCTCCATTCGGTGTGAATACATTGGGAACGATCAACTCGGGTTCACATCCATTTCCTACATTAATGCTTGAGCTACCTTCACAACCGAGCGTGTCAGTTACTGTCACCATATATGTTCCTGGTTCGCTGATGGTGAAAAAGGTGTTTGTTGTTCCATCGCTCCAGAGATACGAAACGTA
>JBFHGY010000403.1:0-3819 GCA_041582905.1 Crocinitomicaceae bacterium
GATATTGTGGTGTATCACGGATTTCCGTTTCTGGGAACGAGTCCTTTGGAAGACCAACTTCTCAAGATTACGACTTTTTTGGATACGCACCCAAATGAAGTGGTGACCGTCATTTTGGAATGTTACGTAAGTGCGAATGACATAGAATCAGAAATGACACAGTCTGGACTGATGAATTATGTGTACGAGCATCCTCAAGGAGCGCCATGGCCGACGTTGCAATCAATGATTAATAACAATACACGTTGTGTGGTGTTTTCGGATGTAGATGATGCGTCTGCCAGTCAGGGCTGGTATCATTATATGTGGACGAACATGGTAGAAACGCACTATTCCAATCACGCAATTACCGATTTTAGCTGTGACTTTAATCGAGGAGATTCCATTAACGATCTTTTTATTCTAAATCATTTTGTGACGGATGCGACCTATGGAACAGGAATGTTGGCGGAATCAGAAATCGCGAATTCGAATCCTTTTTTCATCAATCGAGCGTTGCAATGTCAACAAGAAAAGCAAAAATTCCCCAACTTCGTAACGGTGGATTTTGTCGAGTTAGGTGATTCAAAGCAGGTCGTGGATATTCTCAATGGAATTGAATTTTTAAGTCTTCCAACATCGGTGAATGATGAGCTTAACATCAGTCCGAATCCAACATCCGGTCTGGTTTCGGTTTCATCGAAAGAGATGGATCTGAGTCAACTGAAAATCTTTTCTTTTTCGGGGCAAAATTGCACCGATCTAGTGCGCGTAAATGTTGATCATCCTGATCAGTGTGTGATCGATTGTTGCGCATTGAAAAGTGGCGTGTATTTGATTCAATACGGCATTTACTCAATGAAGTTGATTAAGGAATAGCCTTTAGTTGTTCGGAATATAAAAACCAACACTTAACTCATGCGTACCAAGGGAAACAGAACTTAACTTGTTCGTGGTGATTTCATATATATAACCGATCCGGAACTTTTCTTTAAGTGTTCCTGCAAGACTCACGATCACAGCATCAGATGTTCTGTACCCAACACGTGCCTCAATCAATTCATTCCAATTGAATCCAATATTGAAGTCTTGGCTGTACGCAACGAGGTCTGTTCTCAATTGAGTTTCTAGAATTATATAATATGGATTCGGAGACATGTGCAGGTGGTAACGTATGTTTCCAAAAAGATGTGGTGCAGGATGATAACTTGAGCTACGGTAAAGGGTAAGTTGTGTTGCTGAAATACCCGCGACCAAATTCTCTCCGTAATAAGCCGCTCCGAGATCAACTCCAACAATATCCGTGTTGGTGACTGGAAGTAAAGGATCGATATTCGTCGAGGGAGGGTTCCATGTGTGTGTCGCACCCAAATGTTGGTATCCAACTGCTGTTCCCAGCACGAACTTTCGGTTCGCTTTCAACTTGAGCTGTAGATTGTAGTTCGCTTTCACTTGGTGTATCCGTGTATTACCACTTGTTTCGAAACGATAGTTCATCCCAACTCCATGCTTATCCGCGATGTTCATCCCATAGTTCGCGAGCAAAAGCCTCGGTGCTCCATTCACTTTGTCCCATTGAGATCGGTGGATCGCGTTTCCTTCATGTTTATTTTCTACACCACCCATGGCTGGATTGTAAAATGAATAATTTCTCCAATAAAACCCAGTCAGTGGCTCTTGTTGACTAAAGGACGGGAACGAAAAGAGGAAGAGAATGACAAATAATGGTTTCATAGGGTTTCGTTGAAAGATCCAATTTAGATAATTTGAAATGAAGAACGCGCAACAATTCGACAATATTGTGTCGTTTTGTTACGCGTTCAAATATAGATCAATCAGTTTACTTATCCTGACTCACGTTATCTACGAAACAGGTTTATCTTTTTCGTGTTCAACCGAGTAGGTGAATCGAATAATCTCCTTCGCTCCAGCATTCATCTTGAGCTTCCAGGTCAACATTCCGTTCGTATCATTCAGGTAGGCTCCATCTCCTTCCACCATTTTAATTTTGATGTCTTCGTTATTGGTAATAGGAATCAAATCTTCCAAGGTCAAATCAACTGAAGCGCGTGTGTTATTTCGAATCTCAATTTCGAAGGTGTATTCTTTCAGAATGCGTTTCGTGATGCCCACTTTTCGCTCCTCCTCGCTAATTTTCTTTCGGGTAGAAACAATACCTTGATCTCTTCCAAGTGTGAGTTCCATGGTGTCAGACATAACCGCCGGGTCGATCATTGTGCTGCCTACGATCGTTTGTTGGAAGTAAATATTTGCTTTTCCAGGAAGCAAACTGAGGTTCTCCCAATCGCCAATTTTTGCTTGCAAGAATCCATATTTGTTCATGCGTGGTAGCATGTAATGAAAGAATTTCGCTTCTACCTTTTCGTTCATGACCACCATGAGTTTTTGACTTCCATCTGCCTTAATGGAGTAAGGTAATTTCACATCAAATTCAACATTGGAGAAATTTTGGCTGATAGTCGATAAACTTTGTCCAGGAACGTAGGTGAGAGATACATCTTCATAGCGAGTATCTTTTTCCATCGTTGCTTTCGCACTTTGCGCTTGAACCGGAGACGCCATGTTTTGGCTGTAGTATATTTCGTTGTTAATACCACGGTTGACAGCAACAGGTTTGTTGACCGTGTAGTCCAATCGCCAAACGCCAGCCGTAGGTTTTACTGCTGAATAGGTACGGTCATAGGTAGAAAGCGTAAGCTTCACATTGTCCCAATCTTCTCCAGAATTTTGGTAAACGCGTGCTTTGTAGGTGATATCGATGGGTTCATTGGTTGAGTTTGCCCGAAGATCATACGCTGGAATCCAGCCTGCATTGTTGATGAAATAGTTGATTTCAATTTTCCCCGTTGTTGAGTAATCGGAATAGGTTGTCACCACAACATGGTAGCGGGTTTTGGCGGGTTCATTGGGTTGTTTAGTTTGCTGCGCGTAGGTTCTCAATTCTTGCAAACGTGCTTTGTGTTTAAGGTCGCGGACACCCGTTTTATGCTTGATCTTTTTCCAGGCAACAATCAATTCATTGATGTCATCCAATTTCTCACGGTAGTACGAAACAATTTCTTTGAATTCAGGTAAGGTATCGCTGGTACCGCCCGACTTCACCAGTTGACTCTGCATGATCATGCTTTTTTCACTCGTGAGGTTGTTCAATTTTTCATTGATGCGTTCAAGTTCAAAGGTGAGATAGAGTACGCTGTCTTCCAAACGGTTCATTTCAGTTTGAATCTTTTCGGGAAGCACGATTCCTTCATAATTTGTTGGTGGAACATACTGTGTTTGAAGCTGAACATCCAGAATCAGGAAATTTCCAACAGCGGTGGCTTGGAGTTGTTGCTGATTCACATAAGGTGAAACATTTTGAATAACCACTTCGTTCACTCCTTTTTTGATTGATACGGAGTTGGTTTTGCGAAATACTTGTGCGCCACTTAAGAACACCGTTGCTTTGTCAATTTTACTTGTTAAAGTATCTCCACAGAAGGCGAATGATGTGCTGAAGAGTACGGTTATGAGGATCAATATTGCTTTCATTTGTACGTATTTTGACAACTAGTACAGCCGATTTTCGATCGCGTTCACCCAAAAATGAATTTTCTTGAGAAGATGAAATTTACCCGTAGGGTAGTTTTTTGTCCAGAAGGAGAGAGAGGAGAAGAAAATGTAATTTAGAACAACCCATCGAAGTCATCATCATGCTCGAAAGCTTCATGATCTTTTGTCTTCAAGAGTTCTCCACGAGGTGTTTTTTCTCGAACGGGAAGAGGTGTTGGGTCAGGATCGATCGGTGGCGCATAACCGGGAGGTGGAGTAGGGGGAACC
>JBFHGY010000404.1:0-3805 GCA_041582905.1 Crocinitomicaceae bacterium
AAAGGCCGTGATATAACTTCCTGCTGCCGTTTCATTTTCAAATTCATCTACGAGAACCACACTTCCTTCTCCAAAGACTTTCGACTTCAATTTGAGTCGGTCACGACTAAAGAACTCTCTATTGAAATCCGTAATTCGCGATTTCGCACTTGTAGAGCTAAAGTTATCTCCTGGGAAAATAATCACGGTCATTTTCACGCGATCGTTGTATTTGTATGGAGATTTACTTGAAAAGTCAGCGACAATGTTTTCAGAGTAACCGTTGAGAATAATGCTTTTCATCTCCCTAGCCTTTTCCGCTTCAGGAGTTTTTGGATATTCTTCAATCACTTGGTCCAACACAGGTATGAGAGTATCCTTCTTCTCGAATCGTTGCCCTAAACACATTGCCTTCAGCAACATGTACTTCGAACGAAAGACATTATCTGACTCTTCGTTAATCACTTTGTCCGCTTGGGCAATTACTGGGCTGTACAACCCTTTATTGTAACGCTCCAAGACGCGCAAGTACGACTCCTCCGCCAAGGCATCTCTTTCCTTTTTCTTGATAAAATAATCAGGATCACGTAAATAGTTTGCATAATCACTATTCGTATAATTGTTGAAGATATAATTCTTCATCTGCTCCGCCTTGGAGGGATCTGTATTGATATACATCGTGTACAGTTCGTACGCCGAAAGTAAATTATGCTTGTTTTCAATCTTCTTATCCAGAACCTTATTGAAATTCGTTTCCGCCAACTTCTTCTCGTTCAACTGCTCTTTGTACAAGTAACCAGCATTGTAGTACGCCTCAAGCAGGCGCTCATTGGACGCTGCCAACGCAGAATCGGTCATAGGAACACCCTTCATCAATAACTCAACAGACAAGGTGTCTTTTTTCACCTCCAGCGCAACATCGCTTGAATCGGAGATTTCTCCATCTCCCTCATCAAATGAAATGACAGCCGTTTTATCAGAACGCCTCCAGTTATCCTCATTTTCACGTTCACCCCACAAGCGCTTAAACTCTTCAACTCCTTCAGCACGTGCCTTAGCGTTGTTCCAATACCACTTAGATCCCGTTCCTGTTTGTGCGAAGAGATTTTCATTTTGCTGGAGCTCCAACAATCGCTCCGCCTCTCTTTCTTTTCTAGCCTTCTCTTCCTTTTCAATCTTTTTGATCAAATCTTTCAGGAACTTCTCGCGCTCTCCCTCTGGCATTGCAGCAATTCGCTGAACACTGTCCTCGTATTGAGCTGTTTCAACAGCCACCACCAAATCCGACAACTTGAGTGCTCTATTTCGAATCGCCTCCGCATTCGGATACGTATCCTGAATCACGCGACCACAGGAATCGTAATACTTTTGGGCACTCACATAGTTTTTATCGGCGAAACTCATATCACCTAAACGCTCGTACGCCATTCCTTTTTGGCGCGTATTATTTACAGAGTAAAAAGCCGATTGATGCAGGTAGGATCTTCCCTGAGCAATATTCCCTTCACGAATTTCGAGGTCGGCCAATGCATAATAAATTTGATCTTTGAACTCAGCATTCTTCTGGTCACGCAGCATCTTTTTTAGATCCTTTTTCACGTTGTCCCCTTCCCCTAAAAAAGTACGTTTCAAACGCGCATTAAATGCCATTTTGTACGACGATGTCCCGCGAATCACTTTACTAAAATGATTAGCCGCTCCAGAGAAATTTCCCTGTTCTTCGTGTAATTGACCAAGAATAAAATGCACTCGAGCTTTCTCCTCTCGATCGCCCATTCGCGTGTGCTTCAACGATTCTTCCAAATACTGAATTGCCTCCACTTTTTCACCTTTCATCAAGGCAAGTTCCGCTTTGGTTTTTTCAAATTCAAAGCGCATATCCTTTGGGAACTGCGCTGGTTTTACTTCTTTATTCGAGCCTTTCTTTACTACCTTTTCCTGTTCGCCACTTTCTTGTTCAGCGATAGCAGCATCGAGATTGTCCAGATTGAATTTAGCGTCCGTCAACTTCCCTTTGGCCATGTTTGTTTTAGCCATCCACAATTCTCCGATAAACAGTGAAGGATCGTCGCTATAGAACTTACGAATGAACTTAAAGTTCTTCATGGCACCGTCATAATCACGACGATAGTACAATGCTTCCCCGATGAGCGTCCAGTTTTCATCAATCCAACGATTGTGCTCTTCTTTTTTCTTCGAAGGTTTATCATTGCTTGGCATGGAATGGTCACGAATTACCTTTGTACATTTCGCAATTGCTGTATCAATAGCAGGATACATTCCAGAAACTTCCTTTTCATCCGGAACTGGATTGAGAGGTAACAACGAGTAATAATCTTCTTCACGAGAAGTTCGATAGGTTTTAATCGATTGTTTGATTAACTCATTGGCATTAAAGTAGCCATTATAGTGTGCATTCAAGCTATGGTAATTACGTGAAATGGTCGTATTCTTTTCTGTTGAACACGCCACCACTGTAACCAGAACTACCAGTAGCACACCTCCTATGTTGAGTAAATTTCTCATGTAATTTTCGTCGCAGTTTCTGTTCTTCAGCATGAAGAACTCCTAAAAATCAAATTTATTATGTTTGTTTTCAAATAAATAAGCGCTTCTTAGGCGATATTGGTGAAAACCTGCTGAATGTCATCATCGTCTTCGATCTTGTCCAACATTTTCTCGATGTCTTCCAACTGTTCATCGGTAAACTCATTTGTTGTTGTTGGAATTCGTTGTAGGTTTGATTTCTCCACTTCTATTTTGAGTTCTTCGAGAGCTGTGGACAATGTTCCAAAAGCCGTGTAGTCACCGTACACAAATACTTTTCCTTCCTCTTCCTCAATGGACTCTAACCCAGCATCGATCAACTCCAACTCGATTTCTTCCAAATCCATTTCCTCTGTTTTATCAAACTCGAAAACGCATTTTCTGTTGAACATAAATTCAAAAGAGCCGTTTGGAACAACAGATCCGCCCGCTTTATTGAAATAAGACTTCACGTTTGCTACTGTTCTCGTTGGGTTATCCGTCGCACATTCCACGTACACCAAAACACCGTGTGGACCTTTCCCTTCATAGATTAATTCAGAGAACGCATCCGCATCCTTCGAGTCGGCGCGCTTAATGGCCGCGTCAATGTTATCCTTCGGCATGTTTTGTGCCTTGGCATTTTTGATCGCCGTTCTCAACGTTGCGTTCATATCAGGATCTGTACCGCCCTCTTTGGCTGCCAGTGTGATTGCTTTCCCCAATTTCGGGAACAACTTTGACATCTTATCCCAACGTTTTTCCTTTGCCGCTCTGCGATATTCAAATGCTCTACCCATAGTGTTTACTTTAATTCGACAACAAAAATAACGGTTTTATCAACAAGCACAAACCTTTAGAGCTTTGCTTCTTTTTCACACATTAAGTCATTGATATTGAAATCCTATGCCGATTTTTAACATAAACGGTTGAAAAAAGAATTTAATTTAACGCTTTGAAAGCTCAGATGATTCTCTAATTTTGACAATATGCAGCAAAACTCCTCGAAAAACATTCTCGTACTCGGAGCAGGACTTTCATCTTCTTCGCTTATTCGTTATCTACTTGATCAATCCACGAAATACAACTGGAAAGTAAAAGTTGTAGACAGAGATATAGAACTTGTCCGCCAAAAGCTGAGCGGTCATGAAAATGGAGAAGCTCTTGCATTTAATGCGATTTCCTCGGAAGAACGAAAACCAGAAATTGCAAAAGCTGATTTGGTGATCTCCATGCTTCCCGCACGCTTTCATTACGAAGTTGCCTTGGACTGTATCGAGCTTACAACAAACTTGATCAC
>JBFHGY010000405.1:0-3805 GCA_041582905.1 Crocinitomicaceae bacterium
GGATGTAAATACTGTCAATCAGCTCACACAGCGATTGGTAAAATGAACGGCTTCACGGAAGAACAAACCATCGAATTGAGAGGTGGATCGGCATCTTGGGATGCGAAATATGACGCCCTCGTGAAACTCTCGAAAGAGGTGACAGAAAACAAAGGAAATGTTTCAACAGAAACGCTTGATGCCTTTTTTGCGGCTTCCTACGACAAGGGAACTTTAGTGGATGTCATCAAGCAAGTGGGAGACAAAGTCATCATGAACTACCTCCACAACTTAACGAACATTCCAATCGATTTTCCAGAAGCAAAAGAGCTTTCATTGGTGAATGCATAAGTGACTAATTCAAATTAAGAAGACATGAAAAGTATAGAAAACAAGACTGAATTCGATCAGTTGATGAATCAATCCAAACCCATCTTGCTCGATTTTTACGCAGATTGGTGTGGACCCTGTCAAACACTTCTACCTACGGTAGATAAACTATCTCAGGAATTTGAAGGAAGTGTGGAAGTAAGAAAAATTAATGTGGACCAAAACAAGGAATTGGCCAGAGAATTTAGGGTTCGAAGTATTCCAGCGTTATTCTTCATCAAAGATGATGTGATCGTCGACAAAATAAACGGACTCACACAAGAAGGAATCCTTCGTACAAAACTGAACGCGCTGCTGAATTAATTTTCACGTTTGTTTAAATCAAAAAAGTCAATCTATCGGTTGGCTTTTTTTGTTGAACTTACTCATCGCCAACTTCTTTCCCATACTTTTCAAACTTCTCTTCAAGAACAACTAATGCTTTACGATAACGCCCTTGTTCAGACATAAACGGTTGAAGAGGAGAGAAGTAAGGAAACGGCTTTCGAATTTGTTGGAAGTTTCGATCCATAATAATGAACGCTTCTCGTCCATTTTTTGATCCACCGTAATACACCTTGGTTTTTTCTTTTGAATGTTGTGTATAGATACGGTCACCGGCGTAATATTGAGCCGTATCCTGCTGAATTCGACCAAATTCCCCAATTAAATAGTTATCCGATTGAAGTAGCGAAGCGTCTACCACCTGTAAGTTGTGATCGTAAAACGTAACAGAGTCAAACTCTTGATTTTTGAGATGTTTTGAGTCGGATGCTTCAAAAAAATACACACCACTAAAGGTATACTTGTCTTGAAAGGCTTTTGTAATTTTTAAGTTTTTCGACATCGCTTTCTCTTGCACCTTTTTGGCTTCCGAAGAGTCGCGCTGCATGAGATAATCCACTTGTTTTTGGCGAAAACTTAAGCGAACCAATAAGAATCCACCATTCAATTCTTCAAAGGATTTTTGGGCAAATGCCTGGCATATTTTCTTATCACGCGCCAAACGTTCCGGAGTTGCTCGTTCCTGCGAAAAGGAGACAAACGCGACAAATAAAGGCAAGAAAAAAACATATTTCAACATGATGTAAAAATACCACAAACGGAAATGATTACCTAAAGAAGTTTGCTGCTACCTATTCCGTGTTCTCCCACTTTAGTTGTTGAAACAACGAATCATACGGTTAGCGCGAGACACCACCAATTATACACCAGAACTATCCGGATATTGATTTGATGCATCCTAGAAAATTTGTATCGCTACGTTTGCGCCGAATGTAGAAAGACCGTAATACGTTCGGGGAGAATGTGCCTAGAAAACAGATGCTACCATTTTCCTTGGACGCCGCATTAATATTCCAAAGCAATAACAACTAAATAAACAATAATCAAAAAATGAAAAAGGTAATTTTAAGTAGTATTCTCTTAGCAGTATTATTCACGTCATGCTCTCCTTCAGAAGGAGCGGATGCTGAAGGAAACGCATCTGGAAAAGTTCTTACAGAACTTCCTGGCTCAACGGAAATGAGCGAGGCAATGGACATGATTATCAAGAAAGCAGGTTTCTCTTCCATTAACGAAGTAGAGTTTTTTGAGCTAGGAAGCAATTATACGCCAAGTATCATCGACGGAAATGATGCTTCAGTGTATGTTGAAGCAACTCTTGTAGATAAAAAGGACAAAAACAAATTGCTGGCTTATATCTATACCTTCAGCGAAGGTACCGTAGGTGAAGGTGAAGAGGTTATTTTGACTTCAGGGATCGGATCTTCGGAAGAAATTGTTGAGGGATATGACAGTTTTAAGAGCAACCTTTTCAAAATGAGCGACATCCCTTCATTTAGCAAAATGGATGACATGAAAAAAATCGCGTTGGAAAAATCAGGATACAAGAAAGAGGATCAATACATTTCTTCTTACACTTCGGGTTACAGCTACATTGGCGGATTTGAAATCGACATGATTGTTAGACACAAAAAAGTAAATACCATGTCTAAAACAATCTACTTCGACAACAACGGAGATTTTTTGAAATAGACACAAATCGGAAGTTCATACTAAAGAAACTCCTTCGGTAATGGACGGATCACGACTTTTGAAAACAGTGTTGAATAATTTCGACACTGTTTTTGTTTTTAGACATGAGAAGGCAACGACAATCAGTCAATTTCCACCGTTTTCTTCGAAACTTCTTCCTGTTCTACTTTTATGATTCCTCTTCCATTTAAATTGCCTTTTTTCGCTTCGATATTGAGAACGGCAACTCCTGCTTGTCCAAGTTGATAAGTGTCGTTAAAATTGAATCGGATAACGCCATTGATATCTGTTGTTCCTTCTTTTTCCAAAATAGGTGTCTTGTTTGCTTCATACGGAGGTACCGTCAATAATTTGACGTTTGCACCAGAAACGACTTGGTTGTATTGATCTTTCACGGTAATTTCAACCAAGGTATCTTCCTTTTTCCGACAGGAAAATGAACTAAAAATCAACAGGCTCAGGATGAAAATATTCTTCATAATAGATAGGTTTGGTAGTAGAACAATCGATGGAAGGAAAAGGTTACAGATTGTATTACCTTCGTGTATCTTAAGGGTGAAACAATCAATAGTCGGTTGTACCTAATTCCTTTAAATGTGTTGTCATGAATCTCAAAACAGTACGTCATATTCTTCCTACTCAGGAAATTGATATGGATGGAGTTCCTGTGAAGCAGGCTCTGCCCACACAGAACGTTCCTAATCTTGATCCTTTTCTATTACTTCATCATGGACAAATCGAGTTGATGCACGATCGACCTGCTCGAATTCAAGGCGTGGGACCACACCCACACAGAGGTTTCTCTCCGGTTACGTTTGTGGTGGAAGGGGAATTGCACCATCGAGATAGCAGAGGAAACAGTCAAATTGCAAAAGCAGGAGAAGTTCAATGGATGCATGCTGGAGCGGGAATCATCCATAGTGAACGACCTTCCGTAGCTGCTGTAGAACAAAAAATGAATCAAGAGTTTGTTCAGTTGTGGATCAATAGCCCGTCAGCATCAAAATTGAAAATACCGATGTACACTCATGTGGCGGCATCCGATTTTGTGCAAATCGATTCAAACGATGGGTTGAGTGAGCTAAAATTAATCGCAGGGAATTATCATGAAAAAACAGGAACGATAACTCCAGAAAGCGAGTTGCTAATCATTTGGGCTGTTGCACAAGAAGGAGGAAAGGTAGTGTTGGATATTCCTGAAGAATTCAACGCTGCCATTTACAGCATTTGGGGAGATCTGCGAATTGAAGGACACGGATTGGTTGATCCCGAAAGCATGGTGATTTTTGAAAAGGAAGGGAAAGCCATCTCTTTGGAAGCAAAATCGGAGACACAATACCTTCTACTGGCCGGAAAACCGATTGATGAAAAAGTCGTTCAGCAAGGACCATTTGTGATGAACACGGAAACACAAATCTTA
>JBFHGY010000406.1:0-3801 GCA_041582905.1 Crocinitomicaceae bacterium
CATTAAACAGAAGCCATAATGATCATACCATAATTAGGATGCGATTATTTTATAATCATAAAATCTAAGGCTTCAACAGGGCAAATTCTCAATTTAGAGGGGGCATTGTATCTGGAAGGTGATGATTTTTATGAATCTGTATTGGGTTTAAAAGCGGCTGAGAATCGAGCTGAATTCTTAATGGAAAACGAATTGAATATTGAGGTTTCAATACATAACGGAAACGGAGAATTTGTCAAAATTTATAGAGAAGTAATATAATTACGCTACGAATTCCCTGCTGTACTAGATTTGAACCGCGAAGCAACCAAGAAGTGAGTCCCATCTCAACTATCGCAAGAATCCTTTCTTGTGATAGTGTCTAAATTCCTCCCACAAAAAAAAGCCACTCAAACCTCGTTCAAGTGACTTCCCTTTTTTAATCTTTCAATCTCCGATTAACTCTTCGGGTAGATTTTCGCAACCGTATCCGCATGAAGTTCTAAAATGACTTTACGCTTCAATTTGAGGGTTGGCGTTAATTCTCCTCCTTCAACAGACATTTCCTGTGGAAGAAGTTCAACACACTTCAATTGTTCCCATTTACCAAATCCTTTGTTGAAGAAATCAACTTCTTTGTTGATGCGTTCTTTCACTTTTTCATTCGCAATAATGGAAGCATTTGAACCATCACCAAGATCTACCTTTTTACGACTTGCCCATTCCTTCACGAAATCGAAGCTAGGAACAATTAGAGCAGAAGGGAATTTTTGTCCTTCACCAATTACAATGATTTGCTCGATGAAACGTGATTCTTTGAATTTGTTCTCCATCGCTTGAGGCACAACGTATTTTCCTCCAGATGTCTTAAAGATTTCTTTCTTACGATCCGTAATTTTCAAGAATTTTCCTTCCTGGAACTCACCGATGTCTCCCGTGTGGAACCATCCATCTTTGATTACTTCTTCTGTTTTTTCTGGAAGTTGGTAGTAGCCCATCATTACGTTTGGACCTTTTACCAAAATTTCTCCATCTTCCGCGATTTTCACTTCAACTCCGTCAATCAATGGGCCGACAGTTCCAACGCGAATTCCTTTTTGGAATGAGTTTACCGAACAAACAGGAGATGTTTCCGTAAGTCCGTATCCTTCTAAAATGGGAATGTCTGCAGCCAAGAAAATACGCGCCAAACGTGGTTGCAAGGCAGCACTTCCAGAGGCAATGGCACGTACATTTCCTCCTAAGGCTTCCTGCCATTTTGAGAAAATTAACTTACGCGCAATTTTCAATTTCATATTATACATGAAGCTGCGACCTTCTACTTTGTAGTCTTCTGCCAACTCAACAGCCCAGAAGAACAATTTGCGTTTAATTCCAGAAAGTTCGTCTCCTTTCGCCATGATTTTATCGAATACCTTTTCGATTAAGCGAGGTACAGCAGTAAATACATCCGGTTTCACTTCACGAATGTTGTCTCCAATAGTATCGAGGGATTCAGCAAAGTGAATCGAAGCACCAATATACATGTACAAATAGTGTAGCATGCGCTCATAGATGTGACAAACGGGCAAGAAACTCAGTACATCCGAGTTTTGATCGGCTGGAATAGGCTCAATACACGCTTCTACATTCGAAAGAATGTTTTTGTGGGAAAGCATAACTCCTTTTGGATTTCCAGTTGTTCCAGAGGTATAAATGATTGTTGCTAAATCTTCATACTTCACCTTGTCCATGCGTTCTTGCACAGTGGAAACTGGAATTGTTTCACTATCCTTTTTGATTTCTGACCAGTGAATAGCACCAGGCACATCATCTTCCATAGTGAAAATGTGTTGCAAAGTAGGAATGGAGGTTCGGATATTGTTGATTTTTCCGAAAAGCTCCTCATCCGCAACAACACACAATTTAATTCCTGCGTCATTAAATATATAGGTGTAGTCTTTCTCTGAAATATTGGGGTAAAACGGAACAACAATTGCTCCTGTTTGTTGAATGGCGATATCCATTACATTCCACTCATAGCGCGTTCCGGAAACCAATCCAATCATGTCACCAGCTTCAACTCCCAAGGCAATTAAACCACGTGAAATGGCCATTGCTTCATCGAGAAAATCCTTAGTAGAAACACCTAACCATTTACCGTCGGTTTTGGTTACAAACATCTTTTCGTTTGGGTATGCTTTGAGTTGATGCTGCGGCACATCAAATAGTCTTTTCGCTTCAATCATATTGTGGGGTTTATGTATGAAACGAATTTAACAAAAAAACAACGAAAAAATGTTCGATGGAAAATTCGAAATGTTAACTGAGAACTGTCTTTGGGTAATGCGAGGGTTAAATATGTATCAAAAGGGTTTAAATAAAGTTATGTTGGTGTAACATTATTAGGTTCTCAATTGTTTTAACTGCTGAGATCTGAATAAATTTGAAAAGAAAAGAGTACAATATCGTTGTAAAAGAGCAAGCCGGAAATCTATACGGATATGCTATTCGCTTCCTGAGAAATGAGGACGACGCAAAGGATATTGTGCAAGATGTCTTTGAAAAACTTTGGTTGAATAGGAATAAGGTGGAATTCGCGAAAGCCAAGTCTTGGATGTTCACGACCGCACACAATGCGATGATCAACTTCGCAACGCGTAAAGGAAGAGTGAAATTAACAGACGAAATGGCGGAATTTGATTCTGGAAAATCACAAACGAACTTGTTTGAGTCACATCAAGTGGTCGATAGAGCCGTGAGTATTTTACCTCCCATCCAAAAAAGTGTGATTTTACTACGTGACCTTGAAGGGTATTCGTATAAGGAAATCGCTGATATTTTGGAGCTTTCCGATTCACAAGTGAAAGTATATTTGTTCAGAGCTCGAAAGAAAATTAAAAAGCAGTTAAAAGGATTGTTTGAGCTAGTATGAGTAAGCCTTCATTTTCAAATATTGATCTATGGTTGTTTGAACTTGCAGAGGGAAATCTTTCCCCTCAGCAAATCGAGCAATTGGAGCTTTTCTTGCTGAATCATCCCGAGTTGGATGTGGAGCGAGATGTTTGGGAAATGGCAAAAGTCGATAAGCAAGAAGTTGTTTACCCTCACACGGCAGATTTACAGAAAAAACGTCGTCCGGTTGGAGCCTTTGCTTTCTTCGGAGTTTTTGCCATTCTATTGAGTACAGGTCTTTATATGACATTCGATACGAACACAATCGACTTTACGGCGGAAGATATTTCGCTTCAAGATGCTCAAGTGAAGGCGGAGATGATGAGACAGCTGAAGTCCTTGCAAGAGAATTCTGTAGAGAATGAAGTAAATGAGTCGACTGTTAAGCCGTTCGCGTCTCAACAAGCAGAATACGTGGCAACTTCGTCTAATCCAGGCAACACTTTTACATCAAATAATACATCGACATCTCAGTTGACTTCAAATGGTGGTCAACCATCTACGACAGTTGCTGTGTTGAACCCTTCTATTCGGAACGAACGAAATAGTCGGAGCGCTCAAGCTTCTGAAGGAATAAATTCGATTGCGGCAAATGCCATGATGGAAATGTCCTTAAGAGAAAATGGACAAGTAGCAGAAACACAGGTATTCAACGAAAATGGAGAAGAAAGTGTGACGAATCCGACGGATATCAGTTATGCTGATGAAGTGATAGGTGAGAGAGGAAATAATATTGATGGAGAGGCTGAAGCTGATCGAATTGTACGTCCAACGGATGTAAAAGATTTCGAAAAGCGCGTTTGGAGAGATCGTAAAACCATCTCATTCAATAATGCCATGGCTACATCAGGTGATCACCGAACGTCATTCAAAGAACGCATGAAGAAG
>JBFHGY010000407.1:0-3789 GCA_041582905.1 Crocinitomicaceae bacterium
CCAAGATTCGGCATTTCCCGAGGGGATGATCACCCAAAAAGATCCTTTTTCGTTGAGAATGGATGCTACTTTACGAAGTAAATCCTCTACAGGAAGAAACTCCGCATGCTTAGCACGAGAAGTTCGTTCATTCTCACTGATTAGTGAGTTTTCATAATACGGTGGATTCGAAACGATGAGATCAAATTTATCGTCGAATTCAATGTTCAATATATCACCATGAATGGCTTCGAGTCGATCTGTCCATGGTGATTGCTCGAAGTTTGCTTTGGCTTCTTGACACGCTTGGTCATCTATTTCCAATCCGATTACCTTAGCCGCATCGAATCGTTGGGCTAGCATCAATGCGATAACACCCGTTCCTGTTCCGATATCCAGCATCGAAGATGGATTCTTACTGTCTACGGATGATCCGAGCAACATGGCATCCGTTCCCACTTTCATGGTCGCGTTTGCTTGAGAAACTGAAAAGTGTTTGAATTGAAAGGTAGACATTACCCGAGGTAGAGTTCGATCAATCCGTCGGGAGCCGAAATATGCAATTCCTTCTTCTCTCGATCCACTTTTTGGATGACACCTTCAATCAGTGGAATGAGTACTTCGGTTCCGTCTTTGTCAATTTGCAAGAGTGGGTTCACTTTTAGATCGATGACTTGCTGCATCTCTCCTACCTCACCGAATTTCTCATCGATGACCGTAAATCCTACTACTTCGTGATCATAAAACTGGATTCCATCAAGCTCTGGAAGAATCTCGGCTGGTAAATAGACATCCTTTCGAAGGATTTTCTTCGCCGTATTTTCATCATCCACTCCTTCTAACTTCAAAATAGCGAAACCGCGTGCGTTCAAACGCATACTGTCAATAAAGAACGGAGTAAGATGATTGTTGATGTCAACGAAAATCGCATCGAGTCCGCGATAATCTTCTGGGTTCGTAACATCCAAAAACAGCGAAACTCCACCTTTAAATCCGTGGAGTTTCGCAATATATCCTAGATGAAAGCAATCTGCTTTGTTCATCAATGGTATTTTTTATTCTTCGTCTTTAGCTTCTTCTTCAGCTGGAGCTTCTTCTGTAGCTTCAACTTCTGGAGTAGCCTCTGCAGCTGGTGCTTCTTCACCTTCAGCAGCAGCATCTTCAGTTGCTTCTTCTACTTCTGGCTCTGGAGCATTTTTCGCAGCGATTTCTTTCGCTCGTGCTTCGTTCAATTCAGTTTCAGCTTTCAAACGATCCGCTTTCGCTTTTTCGTCAGCATTCGTCAAAGAATCTTTCTTTCCTTGAATCTTACCTTCTTTCTCTTCCAACCACTTCGCGAATTTCTCTTCCGCTTGCTCAGTTGTCAAAGCTCCTTTTTTCACACCATTCAAAAGGTGATTTTTGTGAAGGATTCCTTTGTAAGACAACAATGCACGAGCAGTGTCAGTCATTTCAGCTCCTACTTGAACCCAGTGCAACGTACGATCGAAGTTCAATTCGATTGTCGCAGGATTTGTGTTTGGATTGTACGTTCCCAATTTCTCGATGTAACGTCCATCACGTGGTGCGCGGCTATCCGCTGCTACAAGGTGAAAGAATGCTTTTCCTTTCTTACCGTGTCTTTGCAATCTAATTTTAGTTGCCATATTTGTTTATTGTTTGGAGTACGAAACTCCTATTCATAAATTAAAAAATCCCTAATCCTCTGAGAAGGGAGGGCAAAGATAAGGTATTTAACCGAAATTGATGTCTTAAGTGTTCTTTTTTTGCATCGGCTCAATCATTTAGCATTTTGAGTTCTACTCTATTGCATCTAAAATTTGCAGAACAAGGTTTCCTTTGACCACTTAAAATCATCGCAATTCACTATTTTCATCCCATGCAAAAAGACCGTCAGGCTGAACTGTTTGAAATTATCAAACGTAAAATTAATGGGGAGCAATCGCTCGGAGCGGCTCTCAGTCAGGTGCTTTCCATCAGTGAAGATGCTGTATATCGACGGTATCGAGGAGAGACGCAATTTTCGATCTACGAGCTGGAAAAAATATCGAAGTACTATAATATATCACTCGACCGATTATTCGAAAGCGACGATAATAAAGTTATTTTCGACTTTCAACCCATTGCGCACATCGACTTCAACATGGATTCTTACTTGGAGAAAATTGCACAAGGATTGGAGAACTTGCGCAAACAGAAATCTCCAGAGTTGGTCATGACAATCAACAACACACACTTTTTGCAACTCTTGAACTTTCCTCATCTCACGCGATTCAAGCTCTTCTTTTGGGGACGTACATTTCTACGTGTTCCTGAACTGAAGAATCAACGGTTTACTCATCAAAAAATGACGCAGAATCAAGATAAAGTTGGGCGTCAAATTCTGCGGGACTATACTTCCATTCCTTCCAAAGAGTTACTTGATCCAGAGTTTATGTTGGGCTTTGTTCGAGAAATCGTCTACTACTTCAACACACGACTCTTCGAAGATCCTTCGTATGCCATTCACCTTTTGAATCAGTTGCAATTGTTCGTAGAACATATCCGTCAGCAATGCGAAATCGGGAAGAAATTTGTTTTTAGAACATCTCCTCCAGCCAATGGAAACGACTTAGAAATGTACTTGAACGATACGATCAATGGCGCAACAACCACTTATTACAGGACAGACGAACGTGAAGGACTCAACATGGCGCACAATCTCATGAACACCATGAACACCTTCGATCAGCAATACGTTCAGGACGCCAAAGATGTATTAGATCGTCAGTTTGAAAACTCCAGTATCATCAGTAAAAACAATCCAAAAGAACGGAACCAATTCTTTTATCGATTGAATGACCATATTGAGAAGGTGAAAAATCAGATTGAAGCTGAAGTAAACGAATTATAGTAGTTGCGAATTTCGCAAGTCAGCTTTTTTCACTTGCGTAATTCCGTTTTGGTCGGGGAAGATCTGCCCATACATTTGATCCCAACAAATCAAATGTTATGAAAAAACGAAACTACATCCACTCAACTTTATGTACTCTCACTTTTCTATTGGGATTGTACTCATTCGGACAAGATGCCAGTTCGACCAAGATTGCCGTTGCCCAACCTCAAGTAACAGGCATGCACACTCAGGCAATTACAGCCGAGAAAATGCTGCGATTAGAGTTGATCAAACTCGAATTATACTACGTATACGATGCCTTTGACATGGCGGAAGCGACTCAAAACAATGAAGAATACAAGTCGAACTGCCAATCGAAATTCTGTTTAACGCGACTTGGAAAACAACTGAATGTCGACTACGCCATTTCTGGATCCTACGATAAACTGGGCAACAAAATCGTGATTCATCTCAAGTTAGTAGATGTTGCACAAGGAGAAGTCGTGAAAACCGCCATGCTCGAATTCGATGATCAAGAATTGGAACTTCAACGCATGACGCAATGCACTGTCCGAAAATTGCATGGGCTCGAGAACGACAAAAATTTAACCGATCGACTTTATTTCAAAGACGAGCCTGCAACACTCAACAATGTTGGTCGAATCAGTAATTCAGGCCCGAGAATTGGATATGCATTGATGACAGGTGACCTCTTGGAATTTGCCAATCGTCCAGAAGGACAAGGTGGACTTGACATCTTTCCAGGTGTAAGCATGATCGGTTATCAGTTTGAAAAGCAATACATCGGTACCGAAAATTTCTCCGCTCTTTTCGAGTTTATTCCCAATATTTCAGGATTGGAACAAGGACGATTTATTCCCACTATGACCTTCCTAAATGGATTTCGCTTTGGAAAAGCAGGATGGGAATTGGCG
>JBFHGY010000408.1:0-3787 GCA_041582905.1 Crocinitomicaceae bacterium
AAAAAGTTATTATCATGAAACTCAATGGAATCCACTCCATAGGTTTCCTTCAACCATTTAACATCCTGATAAATCTTCTCTGCCGACTTCCCTTTCCATCGCGCATTGTATATCGGAACCACCGCGCAAAAAGAACACGTAAACGGGCATCCCATACTAGAATGATACGCCATTGTTTTGTTCCCCATAAAGGTCTTAGCTAGGTAATTCTGAAGTGGATAGAAGGAGTCTAAATATGTATACGGAAGTTGCGGGAGTTCATCTTGATTCAACAATGCCTCCAATGCCGTTTTGACAATTTGCCCATCTTTTTTGTAAATCAAATTTTTGATTTCATTGAGCGGCTCATTGTCCTCCAAAGCACTCAAAAGAGAAGGAAACGCGATATCACCTGGTCCATTGATTACGTAATCAACATAACCACTATTCAACACCACCTTGTATTGGTTCGCCGCAAAATAACCACCCCAAATAATGGTTACTTCTGGAAATTGCTCTCGAATACGCTTACTGAAAGGAATCGCTTCCTTCAGCTGAGGCCCCGGCATCACCGTAGCTCCAAAATACTTGTAATTACCCGTTTTCAACTTTGACTCAATGACGCTCCATGGATCTTCCTCTAAATTTCCATCAACAAATTCGAACGGAAACTTTCCATAAATTGATGCCCCCACCTGTAAAATAGAATTGGGAACACGATGTTTCCACTTCGCACTTCGCGGATTAAAAAGTATGATTTCGGGATTTCGTTGACTCGTCATGTTATGTGGCCTTGAGGCTGAAAATCAAATGTAAGACTTATTTTTTTGAACTCAAGATTTTCGTAATTTTAGAAACCTATGCGCTTCATTTTACACGATAGTCGTCTTCTAATTATCAGCTGTTTAATCACTAGCACTTTGATATTATTCACAGGATGTAAGCGAGACAAAACACAACTTTATCATGGTGATCAAATTACTCTAAAATGGCATCAATCATACAATGACGACGACTTCGAAAAGGCAATTACTGGACTCAATTGGGCACTTTCTCAAATTGGTGTTGAAGAGCGAATTTCAGACACATGGATTTCCTACGAAACCGAAACCATCACCATCGCCCCTGATGATTTAGCATTTTCCCAACAAAGTGCAGAAACGCTCAAAAAGTTGCACCGAGCGATTCAAGAATCCCTTGCTTACCACTCGCAAGGATACACAGACATCGGACATTACGTTGCCTTACTCCTAGGTTCATCAGAACACTATTATCAATTAGTTAATTTACCGAAGCAGCTATCAGAATTACAAAATCAGTACGCACTGAATCCCTCCATCGGATACATTTCCACTTCTGCCATCTCACAAGAGCATCGAGAACTTCGTTTTTCGGATCAAAATGGGCTTTCTCAACTTTTCATCTCCCAAGAAATCGACTCTATTACTGGCGAAATCTTAGAATTCGAAACCTTAGATCTACTCCCCAACGGACAAGCTCGATTTGGAGTTTACGATCCATCCGGAAATCGTATAGCAGGAGCCATTCCAGGAGTTTCAAGCGCTGGAAAACCAGGAAAATGCATGTGGTGCCACGAATCCACCATACAACCCCTTTTTTGGTCACAAGTCCTTAAGCCAGGATACTTAACACCAAGCGAGCTATCAGACACACTCATTTATTTTCGCAACGAGCTTACAACGAAGCAAAACACTCTCGGTTCTGGCGTAGACTTTACCAACTTCTCGGGACATGTTTCAATGGAATTATTATACATTTCCTACATGGAACCCTCCGCTGCCCGGCTTGCCCGAGAATGGAACATGTCGGAATCCGAAATACTCTCTTTGCTTTCTGGACTACCTACTCACGAACACGCAGAGTTTACTTTTTTAGGAGAGCTGTATGACCGAAAGGATTTGGAATCAATTGCTCCGTACACTCCGCTTAGCGTTTCGAGCAGCGTGAGAGAACGAATTGGCGTGGAAGTAAACTGGTTGGACTAGCCAAACAAGCGAAAGAAGCCTAGGAACTCTTAGCGCTCTGCTTACAATACACCAAAAATGAGAATAGAGCTAGGAGAAACCAAAGTCTCGGGAAATGTATGAGAAGATTAATTACGGGCCAATCATTTATGGTTGGAATCTGATATGCCTGAATGGAAAAAGCACCAAGAATAAGTCCCGTCGCGATCATAAAATGACGAATCCCTCGTTCTTGATTTAACCATCTCAAGATAAAAAAAACAGGCAGTATCAATAGCAGAAAATGATATGACGCACTTGCTGGAACCAGAACAAACGCTCCGACAATTCCTATAGAAACCGCTACAGGAGAAAACGCATACTTTTCCCGATGAAACATGCTCCAACAAGTAACTGCCACAGCTCCCACAATTGTCCATTTCAGTGCAGACTTTAACCAGGGTGCATCTAACAAGGGCTTCACATTTTCAATTGGATCGAATACAAATAGGTTATTCAATAATGCATCTATCGACTGAAAACCAACTGCGAACTTTCCTTGCCCAGACAAATCTCCATTCACGTGCCCCAATAAATCACTGACATACATTGAATACGCATCAAAATCGATCAACATAAAAACCCCTGTAACCCCAAGGAGCGCAACAACTGAAATTAGTATGGGTTTAAACACACCTTTCGATACCTTCAGTAAATACCCTATAAATAGAATAGGTATGTATTTCACGCTTGCTAAAACGGCCATGATCACACTTGAAAAAACGATCTTTTTCGTCGTAAAACTGTACCCTACCGTCTCAATTAGCACAAACGTCGTTACGAAGTAAAACTGTCCAAAATGTAGATTGGAAGACAATGGAATTACGAACAAACTAAGCACCAAACTATTTTTCCAAAAAGAGGAACCAAAATGTCGTCTCATTCTGAATGGCAACCAACACAAAAGCAAAACATTGAACACCAACCAAACACGCTTCGCCGTTAACAAATCAAAGAAGCTCAATGGCCAATACAAAACTGCCGTTGGCGGAGGAAATGGAGAAAACTTAGCTCCTTCTTCAACCCCAACTGATAGAGCCAATTCTTTAAATTGTTCATTCGAATAAAATGCATGAATTGACTCACCTTCACTCCACAATTTTGCGGAAGCATAGTAATTATTGAAGTCCGTTGCGGTATCGTTCCAACCAGGGCGAATTCCTTTATACATCAACACGAACACCGCTAAAACAAGCCAAGCCGCAATCAATATCTTACCATTCTTTCTCATTCCTCTTGCTTCCTTAGGATTGATTTAAAGACATACCATCCCTCCAACACATGAAACTTTAATTCTGTCCAAGACCGAATAGCGAACATGCGTTTCATCAAATAACTTGGTCGGAAATAAAAGCTTCGATACGCCTTATTTTTGAGTTGATGCAATTCATCTTTTGTCAACACACCGTTCCCCATAGCAACCACATCACCCGATTGATCCATCACTTCCACGGAATCGTCGATTAATCCCATTTCCAGTGCTTCCTCTCGGAAAGACGTTTGACTTCTCGGCACAGCGACATTGAACGAAGCATAATCCGTTTCAATCTCTTTTGCAAAGTCAACTGTATTTAAAATCGACTCCCTAGTTTGCCCTGGAACACCAATCAAAAAAGTGCCGAGTCGTTTTATTCCCAAGCGCTTACTGATCGCAAAGGTGCTTCTAATTTGGCCTACTGAATAGTGCTTCTTGTACTTTTCAAGACGTTCATTATCCGCCCATTCTACCCCAAACATAATCAATCTACATCCAGCAGATTTCATTAATTTGAGATCTTCTTCAT
>JBFHGY010000409.1:0-3783 GCA_041582905.1 Crocinitomicaceae bacterium
AGGGATTACTGGAGAATTATTTACGATGGTAACAGATGATGTATTCACGCAACTGGCAATGGTGTTGTATGCTCCGGTTTCTCTCCAAAATTCGATGGTCGGATTGCTGGTGGGTGTCGATTCAAGAATGACTTCCGAAGTATATCGCACAGTAGCTGTTTGATTGTTATTTGGACGTGTCATTCGATTTGTTGGACCTCCGCAGTTTTGCATGTACTGAAAACGGTTTGTTACAATTTCACTGTTTTCTCCTAAACACATAAAACAGCCATTTAAACAATTCAATGTTCCACCCACCGAAATGTATCCGTTGTTTTTGATGTAGGCTGTTTGATTATTGTTTTGGGGCGTTCGAATGTTCCCAGAGACAAAAAGTCGAGCGGAATCGGATTCGTTATAAAAGTAGTTTCCAGTGTTTTGAAACTCCATTGTTCCTGTTACCTCAACCGTTCCATAATTAATGATTCCGATGTTGTTGTTCATCAGTAATCCTGAGGGAAATGAAAGGGTTGCTCCACATTCAACGACAATAATTCCGGAATTCCAATTCCCAGAAAGTGTAGCATTGGCGCAAATGTGAATGGTTCCTCCATTCAAGTTCACACCCGAATAGCTGTAAATGGCATCATCCGTATGACATAATCCATACACTTGTCCTGGATCAACAGAAACATTGTTGTAGAGGGAGGGATAGGTTCCACAATCAGAAGCAGCTACTGTTGGAGGAAACCCCGTGCATTGTGAAAAAGAAAAGTTCGTTAAAAGAATTGATACTACTGAGAGTAGGAGTAAAAGGGAGTATTTCATTGTTTTGTTTGCCTTAGCGTAAACGGAAAGCAAAATTAGCGATTCAAAAGGATGTAACGAGTGAAGTGAGGGCTAAATCTGTATACAGCAGATTTAGCAGGTCAAACGTACGTTTATGACTGAGCTTAAATCAATTATTGAGGATCAAATGGACTTTTCCGTGTCGAAATTGTTGATTTTCCGTGAAATTTTTAACGGATTTTCATCCTTCAAAGCATCTGGAAGCAAGGCATTCGGCCAATTTTGATACGCAACAGGTCGAATCCAACGCTGAATAGAATCCGTTCCAACAGCCGTAAAGCGAGCGTCCGTTGATGCAGGATATGGGCCTCCATGAATCATTGAGGGACATACTTCCACTCCTGTAGGCACACTATTGAAAATCATTCGTCCAACACGATCTTGTAACGCACGAACAAGAGACGGGCGTTCCATAATCTCAGTCTCTTCGGTGAGGATGGTTCCTGTTAATTGTCCGTCCAAACCTTCAATGATACGCGTCAATTCATCCAAATCATCGCATTGCACCACAAGCGAAAACGGACCAAAAATCTCTTCATGTAAAGTTGGATTTTGCAAGAAAAAGGTTCCGTCCACGTAGGCAATGGCTTGCTGCGCGTAATTCGGTTCGTCCGACTTAATGCTGTGATTCACGATTTTCGTTCCATCTTGTTGCAACAGTTTCAGCTTACCATTTTCAAAATTACTGGCGATGGTTGGGTGAAGCATACACGTGGGTTTTTTACGCGTGATTTCCACTCCAAGCGTTTCCATAAATTCAGTCAATTCATCGGATTTTACACCTAAAATCAATCCTGGATTGGTGCAAAACTGTCCTGTTCCTAGCGTGATTGAATCGGCGTATTGCTGAGCAATAGAGGTTAAGTTACTACGTAAATAATTCGGCATCAGAATGACAGGGTTGATACTTCCCATCTCCGCGAAAACAGGAATGGGTTCTTTACGTTTTGCCGCCAAATCGAGTAGGGCACGTCCTCCACGGATACTTCCCGTAAAACCAACACCTTTCACGTCAGGATGCTTTACCAAATCCACTCCGACTTCAATTCCTCGACTGTTTAAGTTCGAAAATACGCCATTCGGCATTGCTGTTTTCTCGGCAGCACGAATAATCGCTCCAGCAACCAATTCTGAAGTTCCGGCATGCATCGGGTGACTTTTCACAATCACAGGACAACCAGCAGCCAGTGCACTTGCAGTGTCGCCTCCAGCTGTGGAATACGCCAACGGAAAGTTACTCGCACCAAACACCACAATTGGACCGATCCCGATGTTCATTTTACGCAAATCCGGTTTCGGTTTTGGCTGTCGATCGGGAATAGCCGTGTCAATTCGCGCTTCCATCCAAGAACCCTCTTTGGCCGCTTCAGCAAACATACGCAGTGTAGAAACGGTTCGTGTTCGTTCGGAAAGAGCACGATCCTCAGGCAAACCAGATTCATTCATGTAAACAGAAATCAAATCATCTCCCAAAGCCTCCATTTCCTCAGCAATAGCATTCAAAAAGGCTGCTTTTCGTTCTCCCGACATCCCTCGAAACTCAAAAAATGCGTCGTTGGCGAGTGCCACTGCTTCATTGATTTCCACATCGGATGCTTCCGTGAAAATCGTCTCGTTTTCGGTGTTGAGTTTTGGGTTAAATGTGCGAAACTTCACAGCTCCTTCACCTTTTAGCGTATTCCCGATTTGATTTTTTCCTGTTAACTGCATAGGACGAATTGTAGAATCACGAAGGTATATTTTGTAGGTGAATTGAGCAAAAGGTTTAATTTTACCCACGTGAAAAAGTACTCACATCAAGAATTATCCGATTTCATCCAGTGGGATGTGGAGAACTGGGGGAAGGCCATTCCGTTTTGGCAACCCTACATCGAACAGGTTTCCGAAGGAAAAGCAGCAGCATTTGGAGAACGTGAGGGTGGATTGTCACTCTGGTTGGCGCTGAATGGATTTCAGGTTGAATGCTCGGATTATACAGTTTTTGAGTCGACGCCCTTGGAGATTCATGAGAAATACGCGGTTTCGAACCAGATTTCGTACTCGCAGCAAGACATCACCTCGATTTCATTTCCCGATAACTCCTTTGATTTCGTGTTGTTTAAATCCGTGATTGGAACACTCGCCACCAAGGAACGTCAACAGCAAGCACTGGATGAATTGTATCGAATTTTGAAGCCAGGTGGATACTTATTGTTTGCAGAGAACACCGAAGCGACGGCCATGCATCGGTTCGCTCGGAAAAAATTCACCAACTGGGGACATCGTTGGCGCTACCTTCAATGGAAAGAAATGGATCAAATGCTTTCGCAGTACTCCAAAGTAGAGAAGAAGTCCATTGGATTTTTTGCCACCTTCGGTCGCTCGGAAGGACAACGTCGATTTCTATCGAAAATTGATAAAGTCTTCGTGCCGCTTGTTCCGAAATCGTGGCGCTATATCATGATTGCAGCTTGTAAGAAGTAAATTCAACAATCGATCATTGCAGGAGCCGTTGCTTCGAAGTACTTATTGGTGAAGTTAAAGAACGAAATATCAAACCAATTTGGCGTATCGCGCAGCTTGATTAAAAAACGAATACGTAAAACTTGTCGAGCGCAACACGGAAATCTTCCCATTCGATCGCGCTTCAATTTCAGTCAGCTTAGCTGGAGGATTGTAATACGAAGGAAACACATTAAATCCATGGGACTTCAACACGGCTTGCGGTTCAATCAACTTTCGATCCTTCAATCGTTGAGTGATTTCTTTCAAAAGTGTTTCATGATCCGACGCATGATATTGCTTCGCATGGATTCCGACACAGAGTAATCTCTCGTTTGCCTCAAGCTCGTCTTCCACCTGAGAAGTCATGTCGCTTACTCGGTGAATGTACAAATCGTCCATCCATCGCTCATACGAAAAAGCCTTTGGAATAGACGTTTCCATCAAGAGGTGGACATGTATGTAATCGATTTG
>JBFHGY010000410.1:0-3778 GCA_041582905.1 Crocinitomicaceae bacterium
GACCACTTTTTTGCTTAAATATACGCGATTTCAGCTCGAAAAAGAGTTGATTTCAGAAAAACGATTAACTCAACCTTTTGTGAGAAAATCGCCCAAATCGCTTTAAGACGAGGAGAAAAACTGAAAAACCGCGCAAAAACACGCTTGAAGTACTCCTTCAACTCATTTTTGCCGATCAAATTGAAAATGCGTCTTAGGTTGTATGCTGAAAAGATGAACCCAATATCTGCAGAGGCTCTATTCAGTCCTTTTTTGGTCATGAGATAAGAAAATCCCCATTGCCGTTTGATGACTCCAAAAGGGTGCTCCACAATAGCCTGCCGTTTTCGATAAACTTCTGGGTTTTGGGTGACTCTTCTTTTGTTTTGTTCAATAACTTGGGTGTATTCAGACCGTTCGATCACACGTCCATTGGTCTTACTGGTGGTGCATAAATCATAGACTGAGCAGGACTTACACTCTATGGTTTTGTAGTGCTTCACCTTTTGTTTGTGTGCTGCTCTTCCCTTGCTGTATTCTCTTCCATTGGAGGAGAGTGTTTTTCCTTGCGGACAGATGTAGTGATCGACTTTTTCATCGTATCGAAAATGTTTGAGATCGTAGTCGTGGTGCGGAGCGTGAGAAGCTACTTTTGGAATGGCCACCATTACCTCTACGTCCAACAGATCAACATATCGGAACTGACTTCCAGTATGATATCCTTTGTCGTATAAAGCAGTAAAATCGGTGGTTTTGAGGATTGTTTTTGCTCTTCTGATCATTGGTCCCATTGCTTTGGAGTCGTTGAGGTTGGTGACTTTGTAATCAATGGGAATGTTGTGTTTTGCATCCACAGTGCTTTGGATATTATAGGCAACCTCGGTGATATTATTTCGAGTGATCATCTGCCGACTATCAGGATCTGAAGTGGATACCTGAACTTCACCCGTTTCATTCAGCTGCTTGGTGATCGCCTCGTATTTTGCTTTGCGTTCACGCTGCTTTTGGATTTCTTGTTTGATTGGCTGTTGATCTCCGTCAGCTTGTTCGAGTAGTTTGGAGTATTCTTCCAACTTCGCATCGATGTATTCTACATGCCGCTTGATTTTACGCTCATTGAAATTATTTTTCTTGGAGTTCTGTGCGCGGAGTTTGGTGCTATCTCCAGCGATGAGTTTGCCACCGATTAAATCAAATGTAGTGGCTAACTGCACGGTTGCACGGAAAACTTTTCGGATTCCTCGCTGGTTATCCTTTCGGAAATTAGCAATGGTGTTGTGGTCTGGTTTAAGTGACTGCATCAGCCACATCATTTCAATGTTTCGTTTGCATTCTTTCTCCAAATCACGTGAGGATCTCACCTTATTGAGATAACCATAAATGAACAGCTTCAACAAACAACTTGGGTGGTATGCAGGTCTGCCATTTTCACCGAACTCTGTTTTGAAACCGAACTCTTGAAGGTTCAGGCTATCCACAAATAGATCGATCAAACGAACTTCATTATCCTGGTGGATGGCAGCCTCAAGTGATGTTGGGAATAAGTGAATTTGGTTTCTGTCGTATCCTTGAATGAATTTCATGGTTTAAGATACGAAGAAAGGAGGTTGGATTTTGAGCGGAAGAGATTTGGTTATGAACAGGGTTATTAGACAGTTTGACGGTTCTCAACTAGGAGACGCGGGCTTCTCGGTTGTGGTTTTTCAGCACGTGGCTTTTAGTTGATGTTATTCAGGATAAAGAAAGGTGAATTCTTCGTAGTCCTTATTCATAATTTTAGTTTCTGACAAATTGAAGTCTTTAAGAATTTCAGTGTAAGATGGGACCCAATTTTCTTCGTCAGTAACAACAACGTCAAACGGTATACTAACCAATTCTCTAATACCCTTGTTGCTTGCTAAAAACAGTACGTCTAAAACTTGATATTTATTACGCAGATCGTAGTCATTATAGATGACATATGACTGTTCTGAACTTACGAATATACCTACTGATTCATCAGAATGCAATGGGTCTGACACCGATGTACCTAAAAACCAATACGTCAAATTATGGAAAGAGTAAGCATCATGATTATTTGGAATTTTTACGTAAGTCCAATTATTCTCCTCATAAATCCCATAAGAATATTCTATTTCACCTTTTCCGTTTAATTCTGAAAACTCTTGAATTTGTTTTAATACATTGACTTTCGAGGTTCCTTTTAAACAGATGAATCTTGATTTTTCCGATGTTGCGTAAAACCTTTCCCAATCTGCTGTCATAAACTCACTCGGATTGTCTAGAGCTTCGCTATAATTTCGTTTCATAGTTAATTCGCTTTCTGATTCAGTCTCAGATTCTTTATCCATGTTTGTGCATGAGACAAAAAGAATGAAAATGAGTGTAAATGGAACTATTGCTTTTTGGATCATATTCTTCATTAACCATAACGGTTCTAAGCCATGCGCAGTGCGGCAAATAAACTTAGGTTGTTTTTTCGAAGATAGGAATAGTATTGTTAACACATAAGTGATCTCTCGAAGCAGATACCCGTATTTCGCATAGGTTATGTTATAGTGGTGCTCTATTCGTTAGTAAATTCCACAATTTTCAGTTTGTTACCCTCTATTAGAATTATACCTTTCATTTCTCTGCTTCTAATTGGGAAGATGTTCGCATTATGTTCTAAATCCCTTACTTCACTTAACCACATTGGTTTGTTGTAAATCGTATCAATTGGAATAAGCACCCCATTATTTTGATAACCAATATATGCGTTGTTCATATCAGAGTATATGTGATATAAATGATTTTCAAAGTTGAATGAACCAAGAATGAAAACACCCATAGTATCGAGTAATATTTCTAATCCTCGACTGGAAGTGTATCCAACAGGGTGACTTATCTGATCTCTAGGGTCATCAGGGTAAATGTCGTACCAACTGCAGTCTAACAATTGTTTTTGATCTTTTATTTCGTAGAGTTTTTTTGGGTCCCTTATTTCAATCAATTTTGCAAAACCTGAGCCATGAGCGAGTGAAGATGTAACAAAATAAGAACCACCAATTTTGTGAACTCCAGCAATACAAGTTGCTTCGCAGCTGAATATGCGTTGACTACTTTTGTCCTTGAAATAAACAGCACCACCAAATTCACCTTTACAACAGGAGCTTACAACGTAATTTTCATCTTCAAATATTGGATAATTCTGTTCTTGATGCATATAATTCTCTTTCGTCATCGAGCCAGAATCCACAACTTGCCAATTATTATTTGCCCAGTAAGAAACTTCGTAGTATCTATAGCCTTGAATTGCAAACAAAGTATCGTTGGATGTCCAAATTGCATTAACTCCTTTACCTAGTGATTCATTTAAGGTTCGGCTAAAATCATATTGAATCTCGAATTGATTATTTAAATAAATCAAATCCATTGAATCTTCGTGATACCTCCTTACCCTACAGAGATATCCATCTTTATATTGGATAATGTCTCTTGGCGTATAGTTCAAACTTATAATAGTTGAGTCCACTTGAAAACTTGCAGGAACAAATATATCCTCACCTTTTTCCTCTGAACAGGAAAGGCAAAACAGAAAAGCAGAAAGGATTATTACGTACTTCATTGTCATTACCACTAACGGGATCAAGCTACGCAACGTGCGGCTCTTTAACAGGGTTGTTTTCTCGAAGGTAAGAATAGATTCGTTAATCCAAAAGTGATTTCTTGAAATGTGAACCCGCATGGGGCGTAGGTTGTGTTATCATCATCAATTCACCCCGGTGTTCCCAGATGTAAAACTTTCCAAAATAATTCA
>JBFHGY010000411.1:0-3765 GCA_041582905.1 Crocinitomicaceae bacterium
CTCACCCTATTTGCACGCTACGTTCAATAAAGACACCACCTACACCATTCACTTCAGCAACATACCCGATCGGAATAATCCTAATCAAGCTTTGGATGTTACCTTTCACGGAGTTTACGACATCGATGGGAAAGGGAATGTTATTCTAATGGATGAGCACCCATTTGAGTCGAAAATCATTACGATAAAAGAAAAGGATAAAGGAGATTACTCAATTGTGTACGGCTTTAAGTTCAAACTGAAAAGCGCTTACACCTATTTAACGCGTAAACGCTTGCATGCCGTTTGTGATGGAGGATGTGAATACGAACATAGCGAACGCTAACATTAGACAGCCATGAAACATTTTATCATTCCTTTCTTTCTCCTTCTTGCGTTCTCTTCCCAAGGTCAGAACCTCGGAGTCATCATGGTGAAAGCATATAAAAACACAACGCTCAACCTCGATGATAACATAGAAGTGGATAGCGTAACGGTGAGAATCGTCAATCGAAAAACACAAGCAGAAAGGACAATTGTTTTCTACAAAGACAGACAAAGGCGACCTCTTTTTAAAGCGGGAGTCTATACCCTCACCTGCTCCGTGGAAGGCGAAAAAGATTGGGTGATTAAACGCGTTCGGGTAAAAGCGGATGCATTTGCATTTGTTCAATTGCTGTATGAACCCGAAGGAAAATTATCGAGTTCGCAAAAACAAAAACGAAAGGAACAGTATTTTAAGGTGAGATAATCGTTTATTGTGATGAGTTTGCCGAAAAAATCGCACTTTTGCAGGTAGAAACAAACAGGTTAAATCCAAAATTACCCGAATGAAATTACACCGCGAAGGCTACTTGGTTATGATGATTGGTTTGCTGATTCTCACAGCCATTCAAATCGGAAACTACTTTTTATTCACGGCAACTGGCTGGTTGTGGTTGTTCATTTTATTAACGCTCGGAGCATTGGTGATGGCGTATTTGATCATCCAATTTTTCCGCGTGCCGAATCGCACCTGTGTGTTCGAACCCAATGATGTCATGTGTCCTGCAGATGGCGAAGTCGTCGTGATCGAAGAAGTCGAAGAAACAGAGTATTTCAACGATAAACGCATTCAAATTTCGATTTTCATGTCGCCCATGAATGTCCATGCGAACTACCACCCTATTTCGGGAATTGTGAAATACGTGAAGTACCACAAAGGATTATTCTTGGTGGCGTGGCACCCGAAAAGTAGCACCGATAACGAGCGATCGACAGTTGTAACGGAGCATGAATCAGGACAAGAAGTATTGTTTCGACAAATTGCCGGAGCAGTAGCACGACGAATTTGTTACTACGTAGAGGAAAATCAGCCTGTTGTGACGGGAACAGAATTTGGATTCATCAAGTTCGGATCGAGAATCGATGTCTTTTTACCACTCGGAACGTCATTAAATGTTAAAATTGGTGATAAAGTACAGGGTAAATTGACAAAACTGGGAACGCTCAGCTAATTTTTAGTAATTTGTAGTCAGTTAAAATCGAATAATTATGAAAAAGATACTTTTTGCAGCTTCACTATTAATGTTCGTTGGAGCAGTTGGAACAACAGCTTATGCAGCGTCAACGTCTTCAAACGATACACAAACAGAAATCACGAAGCACGACGATAAAAAGAAGAAAAAGAAAAAGAAGAAAAAAGCAGATGCTAAGAAATCATGCAGCAGCGAAAGCGGAAAATCGTGTTGCTCACATGACAAAAAGAAATCTTAATTTTTCTATCGAATTATTAAAGGAACGTCCAGCGAAAGTTGGACGTTTTTTTTGTTATACCCATTTAAAACTTCGTAGCTGAAGCTCAAGTTATGTTTAAAAAATCAGTTCTTATGATTGATTAGATTTTGGTGCGATTTTTGATAAATTTCGGTCATGAAAATACTATCTATACTTAGCCTTATTCTTGTTTTAACTTCCTGCGCTTTTCATAGCGGAACCCTCACGAGCAATGTTACAGACGAGCCTGTTGTTCACAAAGACATCGCCGTTGGTGTGTCCTCCGCCAATCGCGTTTTTCACATTGGTGGACTCTCAAAAGATGCATTGATTGCTGAGGCACGAAAAAACATGGTCCGATCACGTGCTCTCGAAGGAGCAGAACAATACAACAATGTTTCGGTGAACATCAAAAATACCTTCTACATTATTGGACACAAAACGAAGGTCACCATTCAAGCGGATGTAATTCAACCCAAAGACAGCGTCAACCAGTCAAGTTATTCGGAAAAGTATTTGAAAAAGATTGCGAACCCTAAACCAGAAATTGACCTATTTGCTGTAGGTGATTCCGTAATTGTGTTTAACTACAACTATCAATCAGGGCAAATTGTTCGTTTCGCTGGCGAAGATCTTGATTGGGTAGAAATCAGTTATACCGATTCGAATAATATCCAACGTACAAAAAAATATCCTGCCAATAAGGTCTATGTTTCGAAACCTGAGCACAGAGGCGTAACACGACTATCACGCACTCCTGATGGAATCGTTGTTGGTTTTGGAATCAAGAAAGTGCTCGTAAAAATGTCAGGCGGCTATACCACCATGAGTTATCCGAAAGGGGAATAGATTTATTTTACCGTTACGCTGACAGGACAATGGTCAGAACCAAAAATATCGTTGTGGATTTCCGCACTTTCAATGTTTGATGAAAGCGATTCTGATGCCAGGAAGTAATCGATTCTCCAGCCTACGTTTCGCTCTCTTGCTCCACCGCGATAACTCCACCAAGAGTATTTCACTTCATCATCGTGTTTGAGGCGGAAGGTATCCACAAAACCATTCGCTAGGTAATTATCCATGCCGTCAATTTCTTCTTGCATGTGTCCTGCGCTTTTGTTGTAATTTGCCTTTGGTCTAGCCAAATCAATTGACTTGTGCGCCACATTGAAATCGCCACACACCAAAACGGGCTTCTTCGCTTCCAATTCTTTGAGGTAATCCAAGAATGCAGTATCCCATGTTTGTCGGTAATCCAAACGCTTCAAATCATTACCTGAATTAGGCGTGTATACCGTCACAACGTAGTACTCTTCGAATTCAGCTGCGATCACGCGCCCTTCCGTGTCATGCTCTTCGATTCCCATATCGTACGAAACAGAAATCGGCTCAACTTTTGAAAGAATGGCCGTTCCAGAATATCCTTTCTTCTCTGCTTCATTCGCATAGATATGGTATCCATTCAAATCACCAATCGTTTCTTTCACTTGGTCCACTGTAGCTTTCGTTTCCTGAAGACACAATACATCTGGAGAGAGGTTCTGCATATCTTCTGGGAAAGATTTCTTAGAGATGGCGCGAATTCCGTTGACGTTAAATGATACGATTTGCATGTTGTTTTAATTGAATGATTAAACGATTGAATGATTCAAAGATAGAAGAATTAGGTGTTGATTAAAAAATAGAAGAATGGAAAGATTGAATGATGAGGCATTTCGACTCCATTTCGACTCCATTTCGACTCCGCTCAATGCAACGCGCTCAATGCAACGCGCTCAATGCACCGCTTTCAATGCCCCTCATGAAATCAACGTTTTGTCGTACACCCTTGTATAAAAGGAAAATTCACTGCACAAAAAATCCCGATCGCTATTTCGATGGTCGAAACAAACAATCGGGATTTTCAAACCAATATATTGATTAGTTCATGCGAACCAATTTTTCAGTAACAAGTGTCGCACCGTTTGCATCCATCAATCGATAGAAGTACGTTCCTGTTGAGTAATTCTGAAGGTTAAACTGCGTCAATTC
>JBFHGY010000412.1:0-3764 GCA_041582905.1 Crocinitomicaceae bacterium
ATATGGTTTTATTTTTCACGCACGAGGACACACTACTTGACTACGTCAAGGCACAACCCTGTGTTTATTTTAACCACATAGATACATAGGGGTGTATACTTAATTTCTTTGTGTTCCAACACTCATTTCAACTACGTGAATCTATGTGTGCTCTATGTCACTATGTGGTTTTATTTTTCACCACGAGGAAACTACTTAACTGCGTCAAGACACAACGCTGGGTATTGATTTACCGCGAAGTACGCTAAGGCGCTAGGGTGTTTTCCGATTATATTAATCGCGTAAGAGTGTGACGTTACCCGCCAATTGTTCTTCGACTGTTTCGTTCCCATCGATGTAGGTGTAGGTGATTTTCCAGAAATAGACACCTTCTTGCACATCATCTCCATTCTCGGTGGTACCATCCCATTCGTCAGTTAATGCATTGAATACGCGAACTACATTTCCCCAGCGGTTGAGAATAATCATTTCGAACTCTTCGATGTTGGATGCATTGACTACGAACAAATCATTCGTGTTATCCCCATTCGGTGTGAATACATTGGGAACGATCAACTCGGGTTCACATCCATTTCCGACATTAATGCTTGAGCTACCTTCACAACCGAGCGTGTCAGTTACTGTCACCATATATGTTCCTGGTTCGCTGATGGTGAAAAAGGTGTTTGTTGTTCCATCGCTCCAGAGATACGAAACGTACATGTTTGACGGTTCCACTTCGAAGGGAACTTCACACACAACGGTATCCGCTCCCAAGGTAAAGGATGGAGGCGTGGCTACGGTCACCTGGGCGGTATCCGAATTTGTACATCCATTTTCGGTTACTTCTACCCAGTAGGAACCTGTTGTGGAAACCGTTAATGTTGCATTCGCTGAGCCATCTATCCAATTATAACTCGCTCCGCCACCTGCTGTGGCATCCAATGTTGTTTGGTCATTTGGACAAATCCACTGGTCTGGCCCGAGATCTACCGTAGGTAGGGGAACAACTGTAAGCACAAAAGAATCTTCATCCTGACATCCGCTCACGTCATCGAATACATAAAATGTTGTAGCTCCTACAGAAGCATAGTTATCACCTGAGCTGTATGTATTTCCAGAACCTCCTTGCCCAGTGTAGTAGGCAACGCCAGATGTAAGGTTGGTTCCTTGTACTGCTGGGAATGTGTACGACTCGCACACAGCAAGGTCTACAATGGGGTCAATGCTGGGTGGATCAATTACTGTTACTAATATGCTATCAGAAACCGAACAGTTCGTTGCCGAATCGATTGCTGTGATGTAATACATTTCCGTTCCTGCAGGCGTTGCTGTTGGATTGCTCAAGGTTGGATCATTCAGGGGTGATACAGGCGTCCACGAGTAGGTATATTCTGAAGAAAACGGATGTGTTAAGCCTGCATTCAATTGAGTGCTTCCGCCTGGACAAATGGAATCTGGTGTCGCTGTTGGATTCAATGTAGGAGATGTTACCAACACAGGATGTGCAACACTGTCTTGACAACCTGATGCATCCGTTACGGTGAGAGTGACATTGTACATACCATCCGTGGCGTATACGTGTGATGGATTTTGGGAAGTGCTTGAGTTTCCATCACCAAAGTTCCAGTTCCAATTCACCACCTGTCCGAAAGAAGCAGTGCTGTCCGAAAATTCCATTGGTTGTCCCTCACAGGTATAATCTGCCAGCGCCGTCGCCCATTCCGTGTTCAGCTCTGTACAAAATTGTTGTTGATTGGTCAAACTTCCTGTTCCTGCCGTCATTCCCCAATACACGTTTGGATTTCCTCCAAAAATACTCGTAACGATATCTCCCGAATACGAAACATAGAGTACTCCATCCATATAGCCTTCCATGGTAAAAGTGGCTGGGTCCCATGTTACACGAAATACATGCCATGCACAATCTTCAATGTTAAAAGGAAGCGAAGCCGGCCCAGCGAGATCATCTACTCCTCCATCATGGTTGATGTTTCCGTTTGCATTAATCGCCAAGTGATCTGCTGTGGGATCGAATGAAGCACCATTATAATAGGTATCAATGAAAACACCGACGGAAGGTGTTACTCCGCCAAATCCCATTCCTCCTCCACTAGCTCCAACTCCCGTTCCAATCGGCTGAAGTCCAAATGCCATTCCATCTGCTCCCCCATCGCTGCATCCCAAAAAGACATCAAAGGTAAAATCGAAGGCTTGCGCCAGACTAATGGTATTCACATTCCAAACGGATCCGGATTGTTGCTGAACATTCGGAGTTAATTCGTAGCAATTACATGAGAGTGAAGAGGCGTTTCCATTGATTTGGTACTGTGCAAAAATCACCATGGGAAAGCCCATAAATAATAGTGCAAGACATCCTCTTTTGAAACTTGACATAGTAGTTTTCATCGTTTGATTAGGTCTTTTTTTGTTTCGGCGAAGACTAAATTTACGAAACTTCGCTGATTAATGGGTGAGGTTTCCCCATTGTATTGCATGTGACATCATCATTTTGATCCTGTCACACTTGATTTTTTAGCTGTTGATCGTCAGAAGTTTTACTCGACGGGCGTCACCTTCACCTCCAAATACTTGTCCCAGTATTTACCTGTAACGATCATTTTTTTCGTTTCAGGATTGTAGGCAATTCCGTTCAACACTTCTCCTCTTCCCTGATGGTTTTTGGCAAGCTGCTCAGCACTGATTTGTTGCACGACCTTCCCTGTTTTTGGATCAATCACAATAATGAAATTCTGCAAGTATACATTGGCATAAATCAACCCATTGATGTATTCGAGTTCATTCAATTGAGGAATTGGACCCAAGTCGTTATACACGTTAATGACTCTTTCCACCGCAAAATCTTTTGGGTTTCGGAAGGTAATTCGCTCCGTTCCGTCCGACATGATAAGGGATGTTCCGTCGTTACACAATCCCCAACCGTCGCCAGTATAATTGAACTCTTCCACGCGCGACATGAAATCGTTTACGTCATACACGAAGCATTTTCCTTTCTTCCATGTAAGTTGGTAGACTTTATCGTTCAAAATGGTAATTCCCTCTCCGAAGTAGTTCGCATCCAATCCAATTCGTCTACCCTCGATGTGCTTTCCTGTAGATCGATCGATTTCTCCAATCATTGTTTTTCCTTGTCGGCCAGGGTCTCCCGTTCCTTCGAACAGCTTTCCATTGTAAAATTCGAGACCTTGCGTGTAACTGGTTGGATCGTGCGGAAACGTTTCCATCACCTCTGCCTTCGCGATTTGAGGAATGATGTCCGACAAAATACGCAAGCTTCGGTAATCGCCCGTTTCGCGATCTTCCCCAATGGCGCGTAGAGAAAGCTTATGCGTTCCCAACAGTTCATCGGTTGCTTCCATCGAATACGTTACTTGACCTTTCTTCGGTGATTTCCATGTTTTGATTGGACGATCATTCACCAATAGCTGTAGTTCTTCAACTCCATCATAATCCACATTGACCTTCAACTCGATTGTTTCTCCTATGTGCATTGCCAAGTTGTCCTGAACAAACTCGAATTCGGCATATTTTCCTTCAAACTCCTCTTCCTTGAAGAAGGTATAGTACAAAAACGCCCCAGCTACGAGGACAATCAAACCAATGATAATGGATTTTTTCATCTACTTTTTTATTGAATTTAGCGCAGCTCGAGGGTCAATTCCTGAGTGCGATGCTACGTACACCACTTCTTGATTCTTGATCACCAATACTTGTGGCGATTGGTGCATAACTCCTGTTTCTTCGGCAATAGCGTTGGAAACATC
>JBFHGY010000413.1:0-3756 GCA_041582905.1 Crocinitomicaceae bacterium
ATGAATTACGCCGTTCAGGGCGAAGATAAAGATGGATTCAGTTATGGCGGAAACATTTATCAACCCTATGTGAACCGACCGTATGAATATGGTCACTACATTGGACAAGGTACTCAAGTGAATCGTTTTAATACAATTGTGACTGGCTCCTATCAACTGTCGGAGCATGGAAACTTACACGCATTTATGGAAAACCATTTCCGTTTTGCGACTAATCAGTCATCGATGAATTACATGTTGGTCCTTGGTATTCGAAGTCAGCTGTGGAATGATTACAGAAATTACTAACTCAAAGCTATGTACAAATTTCCATTGATCATTTTGTTTTCTCTTTCGCATTTCCTATGCTTAGCCCAATTTCCTGGTTATAAATGGGGAAGTGGATTAGGTTTAGATACCAATACGAACCTATTCGTAATGAGTGTAGATGTTGACGATTCGAACAATATATATTATACAGGACGGTTCAGCGGTACTGTTGATTTCGATCCTGGACCGAACCTATTTGAAGTATCCAGCAATACGAGTAATCTCAACATAACATCAATATTCATTGTTAAACTAAGTAGTCTTGGGCAATTTCAGTGGTGCAAAGTCATTACGGGAACTGGGTCATGCAATAGTCATTCAATAGAAGTTGATAATTATGGGGACATTGTAGTACTCGGTTCATTTAGCGGAACCTGCAACTTTGGAACACCTTCTCTGCCATATGAACTTCAGCAAACGAATTCATGGCAGTCCGACAGCTTTGTACTAAAAATAGATTCGAACGCTAATCTAATTTGGGTAGTGAAGAACAATGTGGTCGCAACTGCTCTGACGATAGATGATTCTGGCAATATCTATTTCGGCGGATCTTTGAACTCTCCTACGAATCTTGATCATACGAATGGAACCTATCCTGATTCCTCGAGTGCACAGAAACCTTTTTTGGTAAGCATGAACTCAGCGGGGGTGTTCAAATGGGCGAAAAGCTGGAGATCTTCCTCATTCTCACAAGTACATAGCATTGCACCAGATAATGTCGGAAATGTCGTTAGCGTAGGATATTTTAACGATAGCATATATTTAGATGTAGGGGGGACAAACGTCCCTGTATCAAGCAGTGACTCTGGTTCGGTTTTCATGCACAAGATCGATAGTGTCGGAAATCAAATATGGGTGAGAGCAATGGGCAGTTCGCATGGAGTGCAAGCTGAAGAGGTTGTCGTAAATAATCTGGGTGAAATATTTCTTACTGGCACATATTCAAATGGAACGACCGATTTTAGTTATTTCAATTCAAGCCCGCTGGCTTATAATTATGAAATGTTTCTTGCGAAATTCTCGGACTCAGGAGAACATCAATGGAGCTATGGATTTGGGTACCACCCATTCGTATCTTTACAGGCCGGGACCCTTGCGCTAGATAAGTATGACAATGTGTATGTAGCAGGTTGGGGCGTAGGAAATATGGACCTTTACCCACCAGCTGTTACCGACTTAACTGTACCGTACGGATATATTGATGCGTTTGTATTTAAAATTGACAGCACTGATGAATATCAATGGGGATATGGATTTGGTGGTTCTGAATGGGATGCTGTACATGGAATGGTTGTGGATTCTATTGGGGACATTATTACCGTTGGTCATTGCGTTGGTAACATAGATTTGGATCCTTCAATAGATCATAGTGATGTTTATACGAATAATGGTGCCGCCGCTGGGTATATCCAAAAAATGGGACAATGCTTTTACAACAATTTAGACACAAGTGTTATTTACTTGGCTCCAAATGTCCTCGAAGCGAATCAAACAGGAGCTGTATATCAATGGTTGGACTGTAATAACAACTATGCCGCTATACCAGGAGCAATAAATATGGCCTATGGCTCTGCCGTTAATGGTAACTTCGCTGTCAGAATATCTCTTGAAGGTTGTCAAGACACTTCAGCTTGCTTTATGATCTCTGATGTTTCCCTTCATTTATTAAACGAAGATATTGTCAACATTTTTCCTAACCCTTCCTCGGGAAATATTACAATCTCTACTTCAGGATATTTCGAGTACTCAATTATTGATTTTCAAGGAAGAATTATTCATAAAGGTTCTGGTAATTCAGAAGTTAAAATTGAACCTTTTACTTTCCAGCAAGCGGGAATCTACTATGTAAATATACTTGAGGGTGAAAAATCTTTTTACAAAAAGTTAATTGTCGAGCCTATTTAAAGTGGAGGTTTACCCAACATCAGTTTGGTACTTCCGTGATAATCCATTCCCAACCTTCATGTCTCAAAATAATTTCGTTCTGACCGTCGTCTCGCTTTCCGTTTATTTCAATTTCGAATTGCGCAGTAATCCACAAACCATATTCAGAGTATCGCTTCTTATCCCGAACTCACGTTATTTTATTTCAACGCTCTCCGAAGATACACAAAAATCAATCGAACTTATTAAATACTGAAAATACAGAAAAAGGCACCCTCGAACGTTCCTTCAATCGTGTTGAATTCCAGTATCAAGAGTGCCATCATGTTATAGGTAGTGGTAGGGGTAGGTTTGAACTTAACTTGTGTTTAGAGGCCTATAACATGTTTCACTTCTACTTCCGTGATCTTCCGCGTTTCTCCCGCTTTGTTAGTGTAGGTTCGGTTGACTAATCTTCCATGAATTGCAAGTTGCTTTCCTTTCGCTCCATAATTTTCAATGAAACTCGCCATGTTGCCCCAGGCAAAAACGCGATGCCAATCTGGTTTGCTCTCTTGCTTTTCATTTCGATCGGTAGCAAGCTGGAATCTCGCGACTTTCCCACCGTTTTCGAAGTTTGTAATTGTTGCTGCGGAACCCATGTTCCCAACAAGGGTGATGTTATTTCGTAATGATTGCATGTATTATGATTTGTGGTTATGTTTCTTTTTGATCTCGATCTGAATTATGACATCACAATTAAGTCGTTCACTTCTACTTCAGAGATGAATTGCTTGGCTCCATCGCGGAAATAAAATCGGGTAGTTAATTTGCCTTCAATGGCAACTTGTAAGTTGTGATCTCCGAATTGTTCGATCACTTGTACCCATCTGCCCCAAGCTGCTACGCGGTGCCAGTGTCGCTTAATTTGTGTTTTCTCATCTTCGTCGATGTATGTTTCCTGCGTCACCAGAGTGAATTGTGCAACTTTTCGTCCACTCGGATGCTCATAGAATCGTGGCTTTGAAGATATACGACCGATTAAATTCACGTGATTCATGGATACTTCACGCTTGTCGAAGAAGATGGAGTTAGCGGTTGTACTAACTCCACCATTTGGGGTAGGATTACTGCTTTGCATCGTTCATCGAATTAATAACCAAAAACTCTCTCAAATCAATATTCGTTGCGAAGCGCTTCTCACCCGTCTTCGACTCATATTCACTGTACACGATTCGTCCTTCGATCGCTACTTCTTGTCCTTTTTTTAATCGTTTGGAAACAATCTCTCCCAACTTCCCCCAGGCCTTAATCGTGTGCCATTGCGTCTGATCCTGCCACTCGCCATTCTTATTTTTGTATGGCTCGTTCGTCGCAATATTGAATCGCGCTAATGCTCTACCAGATTCCAACTTCACTACCTCGGGCTGAGCGCCTAATCGCCCAATCAAACTCACTGTGTTTCTCAACGTATTCATACGTACTTTACTTTAAATAAAACTTAAACTTGCTGTCGATATGCGGTGTTTCCGATAACCGACTCTGCAAAGGTGAGAACACACAAAACCTCAAAACGGTTATTAA
>JBFHGY010000414.1:0-3754 GCA_041582905.1 Crocinitomicaceae bacterium
GTTCCAGAACAAAACAGCAGCTTGATTTACCATTTTTCATCTACCACAAGTGCGAATAGTGGTACTGTTGGATATTCCGAATTTGACAACCTTTTGCACCTGTATGATTCAACAGACGTGGTAATTACCTTAACGGAAGGAAATGTAGGGAATGCCAATAATGACACCATCTTTCTTGCCAATAGTGCTGCCTACGGAGTATTAAGCACCTCCACCTTCCTCACAAATTTTGGTTCGAACCTCAGTAGTCAAATGAGCACTCAAGAAAGTGCACCTGTCGTGGTCAATGCGGCTTATGAATTGGAGATTACTCCAACCAAAATAATCGTCAATACGACAACTGAATTTTTCAAGGATAACACCGGGGATGAATTTTTCCTCACTCCATACATCGTTGTGGATAGTCTAGTTGCTGATCAAACAGGACATCCTGACGGTCCAGCAACAAATCACAGAAAAGTGGTCACAGAGGTCGCTCGATTAAAAAACTATCCTGTTCGCTATATGGGATACAGTATTGCTTCAGGTACCGTGAATGCTGGTCAGCGCTTCAATTTAAAATTCGAAGCGGATCGCTCATCGGATTGGATCGATCCAGAGCAAATCTCCGTTGCACTCATCATTACCAAGAAAGATACCGACGGGAATGTCACTTTTGTAAACGCAAACACGAATCACTAATTTCATGAAACATTCAATTATACTCGCAATCTTGTTCTTATCCTTCGTTTCTTTTGGACAGCACAAAAGAGGCATCTCGGGTCTTAACAAACGTATTCCAAATGGGTACGACATTGGAATGAAAGCAAATGCCAATTACTACTTCTCTAGTTTGAGCAGCGTTCAAGGAACTGCATCATCGGCGGATGTTGAAGGCAAAGAAAGAATTGGAGGAGGTCTTGGATTCTACGGACACTTTTATTTGAGCGAAATGGTCGGAATTCAAACTGAATTCAACGCACACATGAGACGTGGATACCTTCGCACTTATCGAGGGTACGAGCAAGATTCTATGCGTACCATCTTCAACGATGAAATCATCAACTATTCGACGGTTTTCTTCGAAATTCCGATCTACCTTAAATTCCGTTGGGAATTCACGCCGATTCGAAGAGGTAATTGGAAAGCAGATAGCCGCTTGGGACTTTTTGTTGGTCCGAGATTAACGTTTAATGCATTTTCCAACAGCTCATTATCACGCGCTACAATTACTGATAGCTATGACAATGTGAGCCTTTCGATTAACAATGACGCTACATCACTCGGAAAAGCAAATCGATTTGTTGGTGTTGGAGCGGCAATTGGAGTCGATTACGAAGTATGGAATGGTTTTATGGTACACGCTTCTTACTTCCGTGGTTTCCTTAATCACTTCAAAGAAGAAACAGGAGCAAAAGGACTTGAAAACAGAATCGAAGTTGGAGTAGGATATCGCTTCCAATAATCGCGAAACGAACACATGTTAACAAAAAGGCTCCGAAGTTATCGGAGCCTTTTCTTTATATCGTAAATTGATCTTCAATTAAACCAAATCTCTCAACGCTTCTATCGCTGATCGAATATTCTTTCGAACCTCCAATACAGATGCTTCCTGCATGTAGCATGGCGCCGAAACAATTCGATTTTCTTTATCAATGTGAATTTCGCGAATCGTCTTCTTTTCTGATGACGTCCCCGCTTTTTCTAAACCTGCCATGAAACCGTCAATATCGTATGGAGTTGGCTCTGCATCTGTTCCTATCGTCATATTTGGAGAGAAGATTGATCCTTCAAGGGCTTTCGCGACAACAACAGGACTCACGCACAACGCTCCAATTGGTTTCCCAACATTGACCATGTTTACAATCAACAATTTGACTTCAGGAAGCATTTCACCGTCTGGTCCATCAAAAGCCCATTTTGTAAAGTTTTTCGCACTTCCAAATCCACCAGGGATAACGAGAGCATCAATATCGGCTGGACTCACATCGTTGATATTCTTAACATCTCCACGCGCAATTCTCGCCGCCTCTACCATCATATTTCTGGTTTCCGGCATTTCTTCTCCTGTTAAGTGATTCACTACGTGATGTTGTGGAGCATCAACAGAAATACACATCGCTTTCGCTCCGATCTCTTCAATCGCTAAAAGTGTTAAAACTGCTTCTTGAATTTCTGCACCATCATATACTCCGCATCCCGATAATAATACGCCAAATGTCATGCTGTTTCTTTTGTTTTTAAGGGTAAATGTATGAAATAGGTTCTTTCACTCCGTCGAGTAACAAGGTAATCTCGTTCCCTGAAGTTTCCGTAACCGCAAGTGTTTTAATATTAAACTTGATTGTTTCCGAAACCAATTCTCTACATGTATCGTCATTCGAATTGTGTACCAATTTCACCGTACGTTTCGGTGGCATTGATTTCATAATCATTGCGCTTCCCACCAATTCAAACGAATGATCTTTACATCCTCCTGAATATTCAACATCTAAGGAAAGAATATTTCCTTCCAACGACACACCGGTAATTGTTGTTTGAGCTGATTCTTGGTTTACATCACCAATTTGTGCCATTTTCACATCGATTGGATCTACTTCAAGCACTTCCTTTGTTGTATTACATGCAAATAGCAAAGCTGCTACTGCCAAGATTGATACTATTTTCATAATTCTGGTTTTTCTGATTTACAGGTATCGATTCAAATATAATACCAACAATGCAATAAATCTATCCAAAGGTGAAATAATCCTTGATGCATTGCGTAACTTTGCAGCATGAAAACAAAGACGCTCAAGAAAAATAAGGTAAACGTAGTTACCCTTGGTTGCTCGAAGAACCTTTTCGACTCGGAAGTGATGATGGCCCAACTCAAAGCCAATAAGTTTGAGGTGGAACACGAGGCTCAACAAGACGATTCGGAAATTGTGATCATCAACACATGTGGATTCATCGACAATGCCAAGCAAGAGTCTATCGATACGATTTTACGCTATGCAGATGCAAAAAACGAAGGACTTGTATCGAAAGTGTACGTTACTGGTTGTCTTTCTGAGCGCTATAAGGATGATCTGATTCAAGAAATTCCCGAGGTCGATGCGTTTTTTGGAACGCGTGAGTTGCCTCGATTGCTCAAAACCTTGAAAGCGGACTACAAGAAGGAATTAGTGGGAGAGCGTCTTTTAACCACTCCTTCTCATTATGCGTATTTCAAAATTGCAGAAGGGTGTGATCGCCCCTGTTCGTTCTGTGCAATTCCATTGATGCGTGGAAAACACGTTTCTACGCCGATCGAAGATTTGGTGACGCAAGCCAAAGGACTGGTAGCGAAAGGCGTAAAAGAATTGATGTTGATTGCGCAAGATTTGACGTACTACGGACTTGACATCTATAAAAAACGAGCGTTAGCTGATTTGATGAATGCCCTAGCAGACATTGAAGGCTTGGAGTGGATTCGTTTGCATTATGCCTACCCGAGCGGTTTCCCAATGGACGTTTTGGACGTAATGCGTGAACGCGACAACGTATGTAATTACCTTGATATTCCGCTACAACACGGATCTTCAAACATGCTGAAAGCGATGCGTCGTGGAATCGATCGTGAGAAAACGGAAGCCTTGATCAAAAGCATTCGTGAAGCTGTTCCAGGAATTGCCATCCGCACGACATTGATCGCGGGATATCCAGGAGAAACGGAAGAAGATTTCGAAGAAATGTATCAATTCGTGGAAGAAATGAAGTTTGACCGTTTGGGAATCTTCACCTACTCTCACGA
>JBFHGY010000415.1:0-3748 GCA_041582905.1 Crocinitomicaceae bacterium
AAAACTTGATTCAAGAATCGGTCCTAATTCCAGTTGATGTCCGTTGGATTCAATAATGTGCATTCGTTTCGTTTTAAACTCCAAAGTTAAACGCTAAAATGAGTTGAAAGTTGTTTTTGTCCCAATATTCAATCTCTTACGCGTTTTTTTGAATTCCCAAACCTCTTTCCTTTCCAACATACGCGAAATTCTACATGAAATTTGCGTTAAATAATCGATCAATGGAATCCATTCTTTTTTGAATTCAACTTATTTTTGCCTCATGATTTCATTCGATAATACGGAAATTGCGTTTCGCAGTAAATCTAACAAAGATTTGAAGCGAGCTTATTGGCTTTTTAAGGCCGTAGCCAGCAGCGCATTTGTGAAGTTTGGTAAGTGGGCAACCAACCTGGCGTTTAAACTTCGTTTACCGATTAAAGGATTGATACGGAAGACTATTTTCCGTCAGTTCTGCGGTGGAGAATCTGTTCAAGGTTCCTTAAAAACGATGAACTCTCTGGCCGAATACAATGTAAAAACCATTCTCGATTACAGTATCGAAGGGAAATTTGCGGATGAAGATTTCGATGCGACGGTTGCTGAGATTATCCAAACGATTGAAGCAGGCGGACAGAACAAGAATATTCCTTTTGCTGTATTCAAAATGACGGGAATTTGTTTGTTTGATGTACTCCAAAACGCAAATGAAAGTGTTGATCACCTTTCTTTGGAGGATCAAAATCGTTATGAAACACTTGTTGCTCGTGTGGATCGAATCTGTGCCGCGGCCCTCCAACATAATGTTCCTGTATTCATTGATGCCGAAGAAACATGGATTCAGAATACCATCGATCGCATTGTACAGGAAATGATGACGCGTTACAATAAAGGTCAGGCGATTGTGTACAACACTTTGCAAATGTATCGCCACGATCGTTTGGACTATTTGAAACAAGAAATTGCCCGTGCGAAAAAGGAAAACTACCATTTGGGAGTGAAGTTGGTTCGCGGTGCATACATGGAAAAAGAACGCGACCGTGCAGAAAAGCATGGCTACCCGTCTCCTATTCAACCGAACAAAGAAGCCTGTGACGCAGATTTCAATCATGCACTCCGTCTGTCTTTGGACAATTTAGACACTGTTGCAGTGTGTGCGGGTACACACAACGAAGAAAGTTCTCTGTTGCTCACACAAATCATGGCAGAAAAAGAAATTCCCAAAGATCACCGCTCGATTTATTTCGCACAGTTATTGGGAATGAGTGATCACATCTCTTTCAATTTGGCGGATGCTGGATACAACGTTGCCAAATACGTTCCTTTTGGCCCCGTGAAAGAAGTGATGCCTTACTTACTTCGTCGCGCTGAAGAAAATACCTCTGTTGCTGGACAAACAAGCCGTGAGCTAAAGCTCATTATGAAAGAGCGAAAGCGTCGTAAAGGAAAGTAAACCCTTTCATTTATCGAGATTTTACGCTGTTTTACATTTGTTTACTGGCGGTAAATCACCATTCCCGTACTTTCATGGAAACATTAATTCAAATACCATGAAGTATCTAAAAATCATTGGCATTCCGCTCGCTTTTATTGGAAGCTTGGCATTGGTTAGTCTAACCATCAACACCTCATCATCTTCCACAATCGACAAGCCAGAGAAGGAAGAAATCGCAAAACAATCCATCAATTTATTTGTGACACACGGTGGATGTAGTTTACCGTTTTCTGGAACCGTTAGCAATCTTGAGATCAAAACTGAACCACGATTCGATCAAGGGAATCCACTTGAAACGATGAAAATGAATTTTGAAATTGACGTGAATTCCTTCACAGCATGTATTGGTGATGAATACACAGCTGAAGTTCAAACACCAGGATTATTTACAGATGATGATAACGAAAAGCTCATTTTTAGATCGACAAATGTCTTTACAATGGGATTGGACTGGTATCAAATCAATGGGAAATTATCCATCAAAGGAATGGAACGAGATGTTAAGTTCTTTGCAACAGGAATACGAAATCCACTAAAAAGTGCTCCCACAGAATTGATTCTTGAAGGACAACTGGACTTGTCTGAATGGGGCATCGACTACGAGAAAATTGTACACGGGAAATCATTGGTTCACGGTACTAAATGGATGCATCTCAACATGAAAATTGATATGGATTGCTAGACCTCGACATATTACCTAACCATTTCTACCTATTTTCCTATCTTGCCATTGATTCAATAAAAGTGGCATGACTAAATCTCGCGTTATGGCACTCTTGAGCGTTCTGTTCTTGAGTGCTTACTCGTTTACACAGAATGTGAAATCGTATACTTCCTTTGAGAACAATGGGAAGCTCGACACGATCTTCCGAATGAAACGTGTATTTGAACGCGATACACAGCTCCGCGAAATTGTGATTGCCAATACTGCTCAACTCGATCTTGCTCTACGTCACAATCTGGATTACCTGAAAAGAAAAGGAAGTGCCATTGCTTCGTCGAAAAATGGGATTCGGTACGCTTACTCAGACCTTCGAAAGATCAATGAGCAACTGCAAAGCAATATCTCGGATACGTTCGACCTTTCTCACTATCGATTGGAGAAAATTTGGGGAGGTGACCAAATGGGAAATGTGCTTTTCACGAGTTACTATCTTCCAATTGTAGATGTACGAAGAGAAAAAGATAGCATGTACAAATACCCTATCTACAAAAGACCTCCTTCCAGTTACTTGCAGAGTTTGTCGCGAACTCAAATTGATGAACAACACAAGTTGAGTGGAAAGAATCTAGAAATTGCGTACGCTAAGAACTATTTCGATGTGTATTCGATGCAGGTTCAAGGTTCAGGCTATGTCACATTTGAGGATGGGTCGAAAAAGCTTTTCTCCTACGGAGGGAAAAACAACCGAAGCTACAAGAGTATTGGCAAATACCTGATCGATGCAGGACACATTCCAAAAGCGGATATTTCCATGCAGTCTATTCGTGCGTGGTTTGACACCTATCCAGACAGTCTTTCCTTACTAATGCAAAATGCATCCTACGTTTTCTTCCAAGAATCGGACAAAGAACCATCGGGAGCGGCTGGCGTTCCACTCATTGATTACGTTTCCATTGCCAGCGATTTAAGCTATCTCCCAAAAGGAACCATTTTATTGGGTGAAATTCCTGTTTTGGATGGTGAAGGTGTGTTTATGCATCATGAGTATCGTATTTTGATGGTGCATGATACAGGTGGAGCGATCAAAGGTCCTGGTCGGGTTGATTTGTACGCTGGTATTGGAACAGAAGCTGGTGAATATGCCGGGCGGATGAAGCACTTTGGTCGACTTTGGTTGATCTTGCCGAAGTAGTTTACTCTGCCATGAGCCCTTCCAGCTCTTTTGCTTCTTGCTCATTGTATTCGGTCGTCCGCGTGCAATGATTCGTCCAAAAGGTGTGCCTCTGTTCAAGTCCATCTTCGTAGGTAAACAATCCATACGCGTAACTCACTGAAGTTCCATAAATGATGTAATCTTCTCCCTCCTTGAACCACGAAAAACCACAAGCGGCGGAAGATCTTCCCGTATAGATCACAACCGTATCGGATACCATTTCTCCTTTATAGGCTTTGGACACTTTCAACTCGACCTTCAAGATGAGTTCAGAATTGAATAGATCAGCCTCTCGATTGGTGAGCACCGCATTGAGCGAATCACCTTTCTCCCGTTTCATTGTTTCGCGATGCGTGACATAGCTTCGACTGAGAACAGTACCATGTACCACCATATC
>JBFHGY010000416.1:0-3742 GCA_041582905.1 Crocinitomicaceae bacterium
AAAGGAGAAATTGGAGTCCCGTGCCATGCATGCCGAGTTGACGGCCATTCGATCTCAAATGAATCCACATTTTATTTTTAACGTACTCACAGCTATTCAAGCGAAGGTAATTCAAGGAAAAGTGGACGAAGCCTATACAAACATTGGTGATTTTGCGATCCTTATTCGTAACGTCCTTGAAAAGTCAGGTAAGGAATACATCAGTCTCGATGATGAAATTGCACTGATGAAGAATTACGTAGAATTGGAAAATTCTCGCTTAAAACGCCCAGTAATCTTAGAGGTTTGCGTAAATAATCCCGACTATTTCGAAGATGTTTTCATTCCAACCTTAATTACACAACCACTTATAGAAAATGCAATCAAACATGCGTTTAACGAAGCGATTGAAGCTCCTAAAATAAGCTTGGAAGCCCAATCAACTGGCGATGGATTTATTTTGTCGGTTGCTGATAATGGAGTAGGTTTTGATCTAGGTATCAAAGAGGAAGGCCATGATTCATTTGCGCTGTCCGCTTTGAGAAAACGCATTCAAACACTTTCTCAAACAGCTCCGTATACCATCGATTTGTCCATTCGTAGTAATGCTATGGGGACAGTGGTTGCATTCACCTTCAAATATAAAAAGAAATGAACGCATATATCATTGATGATGAGGATGCTCCTCGCTTAATCTTAAAGCATTTGTTAGGAAGGATTGATCCGTCAATTACGATTCTTGGAGAGGCAAATAATCTACAAGATGGTGTCGAGGAATTGAAAAATCTTGAAGTGGATGTGTTATTTCTTGATATCGAAATGCCCAAGCATAAAGGTCTAGAGATTGATCAGTTTTTGCAAGGTCCATTGAATTTTGAAATTGTGTTTGTGACGGCTTACAGTCAATACGCGATTGAAGCGTTTAAGCTTTCCGCGTTCGATTATTTACTCAAGCCTTTGAATCAGGCAGATTTGGAAGCTACGATCCAGCGGTTAAAATTAAAGAAAGAGTACTTCAATGATCGATTGAATGGTTTGGAAGTGTTGAGCAATAACCTGAGGGAATCAAAGGAACAACAGTATTTACTTCGCACGCACAAGGAGGAATTGGTGATCCAGGTGAATGAAATTGTGAGTTTGGAAGCAGATGGAATGTACACACATATTGTGCTTTTGAATGAGCGAATTACTGCATCACGACCGTTGAAAGAAATTTTGGCGGATTTACCCGATTGCTTTTTTAGAACGCATCGAAGTTATGCCGTGAATCTCCATAATGTGAGTATTCCTGTGCGAATTTCGAGTGAAGGAGTAAAAACAAGCGTAGGATATGTCCCGCTTTCTGGAAGAAACAAACAGAGCTTTATTGAGCGCATGAAATCGGTGGAATAATTACCGGTAGTCTTTCATATATGAAGTGTCCGTTAAGGCTTCAAAGAAATGGAATAGATCAGATTTTTCTTCCTGAGATAGAGAAAAGGGGATGATACGTGAATCCTTGTTTACATGCGGACTTCCTCCTTTGGAATAATGTTCTATTACTTGATCCAAGTCGGCCATACTTCCGTCATGCATGTATGGATAGGTGAGTGCTATGTTTCGCAAAGACGGCACTTTGAACTTTCCAATATCGGATGAATCGGAATGAATGCGGAATCGACCTTTGTCTTCGCCATAATCAGAATACAAACCATTGTTGAGCGCTTCATACGTTGTGAACATCGGAGCACTATGACATTCGGTGCAATACAGCTTTTCGGAGAAGATTTTCCATCCACGAATTTCTGAAGAAGACATCGCATCCTTGTCATTTTGATAGTAATAGCGATCAAACTTGGAGTTCAGAGAGCTTAAGCTTCGTTCAAAGCTGGATATGGATCGAGTAAGTACCCAGGCATCAAAATCACGACCAAAAATGGATTTTGCGGCTTCTTGGTATTCAGGAATGGCTCTCAGTTTTGTGAGTAGCTCTTTCATGTTCATATCCATTTCTGTATGCTCTTGAATTGGAACAATCACTTGTTTTTCCAGCGTTTCCAAGTGCGCATCAAACATAACGGTGGGAAGATATCCCGCATTGAGTAGGCTGGGCGAGTTTCTGTCTGTTTTTCTCCCTTCGACCCCTTCAGCTACAGTTAATCGATCGGTAAAGGCATATTCTGGAAGATGACAAGAAGAACAGGAGATCTCTTCGTTTTTAGAAAGACGTTTATCAAAAAATAGCTTTCGGCCCAAAGCTATTTTCTCCTCGCTGGACGGATTATCCGAAGGGAAAGAAATGTTAGGATAAGGCGAAACGGAGCTACCCGACGATTTACAATCGGTCAAAAAAAGGGAAATCAAACTGATCCCCCCAAATATGATAATGAGTTGTTTCACTATTTACCGAATCACTTGTGCATGTTTCAATATCGAACCATTTTCGTCCAGTAGGTAGAAGAAATAGCTTCCAGATTGCTCGATTCTGCTTGTGTGCGTTCCAGAGAATTCAGTTGCGTCACCTTCATCAACAATTTTTCCGTTCATGTTGATGAGTCGGAATTGCTGAGCATCTGCTACTTCATTCCATGTAAAAGTGGTCAATCCGTCATACGTTGAATAAACGATCGTCCCATCCACTTTAATTGATTCTTCGATGTTGGCATTTCCAGGTAAAGTAAACACTGGACGGTTATTGACGTTGTTCATAATACTTGCATTCACACCTGTAGTACCGTGATGCACACCCACATTTCCAGGGTTAAACCCAAACATCCATTCATCCAAGTTGCAGTTGATTACTACGGTCGTGTTATTAGCTCCAACTGTAGGAACTACGCCCATGGAAACGTTCTTTAAATTGGCATCTCCCAAAGAGTGAATTTGGAATAATTCGTTTGGAGTACCATCATTGTTACTGTCACCAAAACCATTAATCAACAGGAATTTGTATCCCGAAGACCAACCCCAGTGCATGGATGGTGTTTGCCAACTCAAAGGATTGCTTTCGTCGTATTGCGAAATATCTTCGTGATTCAATGATTGAGGAACGCCTACACTAAAATCAATGGATTCGATGTTGGTAAGGTCTAGCACACCCAACTCCAGAACGGGATCTGCTGTGGTTACAATAAAAACGGTATCTGAAAGATCTAAGTCTTGACCACCATCATGCATTAAATGTACATTCGATATGTAGTAATTAAAGTATTCTATGGACATCTCAACGCCGTTCATGTCTTGAACGGTAGTGTTTAATGTTAAGTCATTTCCGCCAACTTTCGGTGGGAAATAAAGATTTACATCAGTTTGAGAAAATGAAAAAGCCGCTGATAAAAGGGCAGTAGACAAAGCAAAGGTTTTCATACACTACATTTTCGTTAAAGATACAAAAAACAGATGTTGACTCAATACCAATGAATTTCGTTAATTTCAGCACAATGGGAAAGCTAAAATTATTATTGCTTGTTGCTCTGTGGAACTCATTCTGTTTTGGACAGATCAATGACACCATTTCCAAGGACTCTTTGCATCCAACATCCGTCTCTGGTTTTCCTGTGATCTTTTATTTGCCAGAAACAAGTTTGGCTTTTGGGGCGTTGGGAACAACAAGTTTCAATATCGGCAAGGAACGCTCATTTCGTCCATCGCAAGTCCTTCTTTCGTTTGCGTATACTCTGAAAAAACAAGTGTTAATCTTTGCTCCATACGAACTGTACTACAAGCAGAATTGGAAAATGGAAGGTGAGTTAGGATATTACAAATACTTTTACAATTACTACGG
>JBFHGY010000417.1:0-3733 GCA_041582905.1 Crocinitomicaceae bacterium
GGAAAGTGCAGATGCTCGTGTTTCGCTAGTTGCTATTTCACTGATTGTGCTAGCATGTGTAGATATGCTGCGCCTATTCTTGGGGCGATATTTCATTCAGAAAAAGCCCTTTAAGGCGGACAGGAATCACATGCATCACATCCTATTAAAAATGGGATGGACCCACCGACGAATTGTTCTGAATATATATCTGTTTCAGGTACTGCTTACGCTAGTCGGATTTTATTTACTCGATACAGGATCGTTCTTGTTGAATCTCTTAATGCTTGTTTTTTTATGTGTGTCGATGTACGGAGTTCTGCAGTTTATGATGTGCCGAGAACGTTATAAGTCATGGAAGAAAACGATCGAAACGAGAAATAAAATTACTGGTCAAAATCACTTATTAAAATCATATTTAGAATGAAAACACCGATCATAGCAATCATCGAGGATAGTACTATCGTGACAGAGATTGTGTCGCACATTCTGGAAACTGAATTGAACGCGCGAACGATTTGTTTCGACTCCGGAGAAGTCGCGATTAGGGAGTTGGATGTGTACAATCCAGCACTTATTCTTTTGGATTATAATTTGGATTCAGTTGCGACCAATAATATGAATGGACTGCGATTTATGAAAAAAATGCAATTGGCTGAGAAGTCCTTTCCTGTAATCATGATGTCAGGGCAAACAGATAAACGAGTAACAACGGAACTACTGAAAACGGGAGTTGTGAGTTACTTAGCAAAAGACAATGAAGCGTTTTTGGATGAGCTACTTACAGAAGTAAAACGTGTGCTGGACGCGATGAGCTTGAATCAAAAACAAAAGAAGCAACGTAAGGATATTAAGAGTCAAAGAATACGTATTGCGACTCTTCTTTTGGTTCCAATTATTATTGCGCTAACCTGTTTGTATTGTCAATGTTAAACTACTTCACATGAAAAATCGAAAGCAAATATTAGTAACTGGAGGTGCAGGTTTTATTGGATCTCATACAGTCGTAGAATTAGTTAATAGTGGGTATGAGCCTATTATTGTTGATGACTTCAGAAACTCTGAGGAAATTATTCTTAGAGGAATAGAAAAGATAGTTCAGGAAAAGCTGAAGGTCTACCGAATTGATCTCACTAATTACAGTCGCTTAAAAGCAGTTTTTGAGCAGCACGCATTTAGTGGTGTCATTCACTTTGCAGCATACAAAGCGGTAGGAGAATCTGTCAATCATCCTATCATGTATTATCGAAATAATCTGAACGCTTTATTGAATACGGTTCAGCTGGCGAGTGAATTTGGAGTAAACAATTTCATCTTTTCCTCGTCATGCACGCTCTATGAAGTACCTCATGACGGTACAGGAGTGGATGAGAATACTCCTTTGTGCGATCCCGACTCTCCGTATGCTTCCACCAAGAATATGGGAGAGCGTATCTTGCGTGATGTTGTTCGTGCCAATTCGAACCTAAAAGTACTTTCATTGCGCTATTTCAACCCAATTGGAGCGCATGAATCAGGCTTTATTGGAGAATTACCACAAGGTAGGCCCAACAATTTGCTTCCTTTCATTACACAAACCGCGATGGGAAAACTAGAAGAGCTAACGGTATTCGGAGATGATTACAATACGAAAGATGGTACCTGCATACGAGATTATGTGCATGTCAGTGATATAGCGGAAGCGCACATTGTTGGGTTGAAATGGCTATCAGATCAGGTCGATGGTACCGAAGAGGTCTTCAACTTGGGCACAGGAAAAGGTACGAGTGTGTTCGAGATGATCGAACTTTTTGAATCAGTGACAGGACAAAAACTAAAATGGAAAGTAGGTGCGAAAAGAAGTGGAGACAAAGAACAGATTTATGCCGATGCAAGTAAGGCTAAACGCCTTTTGAATTGGGAAAGTAAACGGACCATTCTAACCGCGATCGCAGATGCTTGGAATTGGGAGAACATCCGCAGGAAGGAAAGAGAAGTTGTAGATGAGGCGTTCGAGCTAGAGGTCACACGAGTAGAGAAAGCATCAGCTTAGCGGGGGATACCAGTCTCGTTTTGTATTGGGAGAATGAAAGTTTCGTCAGTAGATGAATCGATAATTATTCCAACACCGTCAAGTATCGACTGCTCATCCAACCATAAACATACGGAGATCGGATATTGTTAACCCCTGGATGAACATACAATTCGATGGGGGCGAGGTTGTTCTTCATGTAAACAAACCACCAGATTCTTCCCGCATCATCTGTTTTTTCTGCTAAAGCCACGCCAATTGATCCTCCGGGGTAAATACCAGTCCGATTTCCAGTTAAATAACGTGTATATTCGGTCGAATCATTAATCTCCGGCATAAATCGAAGCGAATAGGCGGGTTGGGTTGTTTCAAATTGAATGGGACTTTGGAAGAATGAAGTGGGGAAAATAGCAGACACATGGTCAACAAAGGCATATTTCCCAATCAATGCAAAAGACGGCTGATTGTCCATATCAACGAGGGTATATTGCTCAATATTCGTTATCACATTATCACAACAACCATAGTGTTTAATGGTCAGTTGTAAGTTCGAAGCGGATGGATGTGAGACTTCCACAACATATCCCATCACGTCAAAAATGTTATCCAACCCAAAAAGTGTTCGATGCAGAAAGACAACGTGCTCAGATTCTCCTCCATTCAGGAATCCCTCAAAAACAATATCGTCCAGTCCATCTCGATCGAAATCAATCAGTGTGATGTGTTTTTCTAGGTAACCATCCGCGTAGAACTCTTTATTGTCTGCATACAATTGGCGTGTTTTGAACAAGTCAACATATACTTGATAAGTACTGTCGCTGTATTCACTTTGCCATGCATCAAAATTGGCGCGTGAAAATAAGGTTTGAGAGTTTTGAGCGAAGCTTGCATGAATTGAAAGCCCTAAAAAGAGGATAAAGTAACGGATCATTCGGTGTATGAATTGGGTAAGAATAAGTAATCGCGCATGTAGCCTTCATGTTTGAGGAGATTAGAAACAGCAAATTGCTCTAAATTGACTCGCCCATGAATCTCATTGCTCGTATATACTTGCTGGTCAATGAGTGCACGTACACGAATACTCGTTTCAAATGCACCAGTGTATTTTGCTACCGACATTTTGTAAGACATCTTTGATGGAATACGAAAGCCTGAATAACTATTTCCGCAATCACTGTGTATGAAAAACTCGATGGGTTTCCATTTACCTTCTGGGGAAATTGCTTCCTGAATTAAAATTACCTGATGATCCTCAATGGAGACAATAATAGAACTGTCGGAATTGTTTAGGATGGTCAGTTTGTTACCAAGGACATAGTCCGTACCTGTCAAAATCAACTCTCGCTGTCTTCCGTGACTTTTCTTCGGTTCAAAAATTGTGTCATTGACTAACCAAGAACTTGTAAGAATAAAATAGTTGGAGTCAACCGCTTCAAATTTCAAGGAAAGTCCCTTTTTCTCGTTATTCGGCTGTGGTATAGGGATTAGGAAATTTGTATCTGCGTAAGGTTGATTTAGGGAAAGACTTTGTTCGTTTACATCCAAGCAAACACTATCAAGACGTACTTGTTGGCACCAAGATGAATGAGCGATAAGCATTAAAGCGAAGAAATTCAAAATTGAGTTCATTGTACAACGTCTTGAGAATTGTGCATTTAAATGTCATAAAATAATAGCGAAAACTTTGTCAAATATATGAGATATCGAATGAGTTTTCCTTCTCTTTCATTTGTTTTTATTGAC
>JBFHGY010000418.1:0-3729 GCA_041582905.1 Crocinitomicaceae bacterium
AACCGTACCCAATTCTTGAACAAAGCTCACTCCATCAATTACGCCATTATTCCATTCATACGTCAAAGCACCTGAACCACTCAAGGTTACAGCCGTACCTTCACATACAGCCTGATCTGGACCTGCGTCCACGATAGGAAGCGGATTCACCAATACTTCTACTTGATCAGTATTCACACAACCATTTCCATCTGTTCCAGTGACTGTGTAAGTCGTTGTCCCTACGGGTGGAACAAAACTAGCGCCATTCGTTACTCCGTTATCCCAAACATAAGTAAGAGCACCTGATCCATTCAAAGCAATCGGAGTTCCTTCACACTCAACTTGATCTGCTCCCGCTCCAACCAGAGGAAGAGGATTCACGAGCACCTCAACTTGATCCAAGTTTGAACATCCATTTGCATCTGTACCAACAACTGAATACGTAGTCGTTCCTAGAGGTGGCGTAAAGCTGACACCGTCAACAACACCGTTGTCCCAAACATAACTCACTGCTCCTGATCCGTTCAAAGTAACCGTAGCACCGTCACACACCTCTTGATTGGGTCCGGCATCTACCACTGGAAGCGGGTTTACCAATACTTCCACCTGATCTGTATTCGTACAACCATTTGCATCCGTTCCTGTGACCGTATAAGTCGTTGTTCCCACGGGTGGCACGAAACCGACACCATTATTTACGCCATTATCCCATGTGTAACTCACTCCACCTGCTCCATTGAGCGTTACTGAAGTTCCTTCGCACACAACTTGATCTGCACCTGCATCTATCACAGGGAGAGGGTTGACTAACACATCTACTTGATCCGTGTTCACACAGCCATGAGCATCTGTTCCTGTTACGGTGTATGTTGTTGTTCCAACTGGTGACACGAAACCAACGCCATTTGTCACTCCGTTATCCCAAGTATAACTTGCCGCACCTGAACCGTTCAACACAACAGTTGTTCCTTCACAAACCGTTTGGTTTGGTCCAGCATCTACTACAGGTAGCGGATTCACCGTTACATCCACTTGATCGGTATTAACACATCCATTGGCATCCGTTCCTGTTACAGTATAAGTTGTTGTTCCAACAGCCTGAACGAAACTTACTCCGTCCGTCACACCATTATCCCACGTATAATTGACCGCTCCCGAACCATTCAAAGTTACGGCTGCACCTTCACAAACGACCTGATTTGCACCTGCATCAACCACAGGTAATGGATTTACCGTAACATTCACCTGATCTGTGTTCACACATCCATTTACATCTGTTCCCGTTACGGTATATGTGTTGGTTCCCACAGCTTGCACGAAACTTACACCATCGGTCACGCCATTGTTCCATGTATAACTCAATGCACCAGAACCATTCAGGGTTACTGCCACACCGTCACAAACAGTCTGATCCGGTCCAGCATCCACGATAGGAAGCGGATGCTCAATAATAACTGCTGAGTCCGTAGCAGTAAGACAACCACCTTGATCCGTCACAGTAACCGTATGTGTACCTCCTGTCTCTGAAATTGTAGCTGTAGTTGCCCCATTACTCCATAAGTAGGTAAATGGACCTGTTCCTCCTGTTACGTTAGCCGTAAGTAAAACGGGAGGATCACCCGCACAAATTTCAGTCAACGCCGGAGTAACATCTACTTGAATCGGATCGACGAAGTTTACGCGAATCGTATCACAAATAGGGTTTGGATTACATTCACCTACATCATCTCCACAAACCAAATAATCAACAAATGCAGGCGCACCCACTGGTGGAGCTGTTACGTACGTTGTATCACATCCTGCCGTACAACTCAAGTAAGAATCATAATCTCCTTGATTACCTGGGCCAATACTTGTCCAAGAAATTGACGGCTCGTTGTAGTATTCCGCATAAATAAATCCTTGGCAGCCTGCATTCAGGGTAATATCAGAACCAATGATCGGTTCAGAATACGAGACAATGCTAAATGCATTATCGTTATTTCCTGGCTTACAGAACGTCAGGTGGTGTGGACCAGGGCCATCCAAACAGATCACTGAACCTACGGGAGTTGGAGGTCCACAATCAATTTGGTAGAAGAGAGCACCTGGTGGAACAGCACCCGCGGCAATGGAGAAACTAACTCCAATTGAATTTGGATGCAATGTAATGATGAACTCCAAACAATTATCTGGAGCTACCGTTCCACAGCAATTTCCATCCCTTGCAATCATAGGACTTGTCCAACTGATGTTGGGAGATGCTGACAGGTCAACATTCATTGTGGGAGTAATACTATCGCAATATTGCGAAAAACTAAGATGGGGTAGGATTACAAAAACCAGTAGTAGAGCTTTTAGCAGAGCCAGAGTTGAAATTTTCATAATCAATAGTTTTTGGTTCCTATAAACTAAACGATTTAGTTTAATTCACGTTGCTATGCACACATATGTTTAAAACCACCCTCAAAACGAAAAAAAAAGACGTATTGAGCTAACTATTTTAATCATTGAACTATCAAAAAAACATGTTCATCTAAAAAATCAGGAGAAATTTTTGGAGAAGTTCTGCAAACATATTGCGTCTAGAAATGAGCAAACACATCCTGTGCATGAATATTTTTTTTCTGGATTTTTTGAAAAAATGGACAGTTGTCAGAAAAAAGACTCTTTTTGATCAAAAAAATCACGCAGAATGCCCAAAACACGCACAAATGCAATGATTTTGGTTTTGAATTAATACATTTAACTCAAAATAAGATGATTATGGAACAATACTACACACATGACTCGTTCATCGCTTTCAAAACGGACAACGGGATGGTAATTGAAGAAAAAAAGAAAGGCTCCATCAAAATGCTGCTCGTTATCATTGGGCTCGGATTACTCATGCTCGTTGGAGGATTCATTATTGGTCTTTTTGGCGGGAACATTGGTCGAATCGTAGCACCTTTTTTGATTTGGGGAGCTGCACTGGTGCTTGTCGTAGCCATTATTGCTTTTATTATAAAGATGGTTGTTTCTTCTGATCCTAAAATCACCTTTGACACTTCAAGCAATGAATTGACACTTCGAGGGAAGAGCATTCCTTTTGAAAATATCACACAACTCATGTATCAAGAACAAGCGATGATGGGCCGAACAATGGTCTTTGCCTTCCTCATGATTAATGGAAAGAAAAAATCCCTGTTTAGTACCGGAATTGTTGCCAACGATCCTACATCGATGAGTCAATTTATTCAAGAATTAAACGACACTTTACAACAGGCGAAATCTGAATAGCACAATCTATTGGAAAAAGTCGAACACACGGTCAAAAGAATCAAGAATTGATTTTAACTTTGTTACATGTATACATTTCCTGTCGCCTACTTTAACAGTAATAACGGAATCGGTCGTCTCGCCTTTGGCGAAGGACCAATGATTAAGCTTTCTGATGAACATCCACTAGAGGAACTTCAAGCCTTTATTGATGAACACAAAGGCAAGCATTTGTTGGTTAATCTTAGTTACGATCTTAAAAATCACCTTGAAGATTTATCCTCTGAAAATCCAGATTACATGAACTTCCCTCTCGGGTACGCTTGGGTTCCGAAGTATATGGTTGATTTGGAGCATGAAAACCTCATTTTTGTTCAGGGAGAAAAAGACTCCGAAGCATTGCATTTTCTCGATCACTTCATGCAAGAAGAAATTGACGAGAATTTTCAGTCGTTTCCACATAAATTGACGCCACGTATCTCGAAGGAAGAATACATCAAAAATGTA
>JBFHGY010000419.1:0-3720 GCA_041582905.1 Crocinitomicaceae bacterium
AACCAAATCATCCCAATCCGTTTGAGCTTGCGCTCCTCCGTATTCTGACCATGTTCCTCCCCACGTTTTTAAATATTGGAGATCAAACTTTCCTTGATCATAGTAATAGCTTGTAAAATCGTGATCATCTACTTTTTCTCTGAACTCATACACTCCCCAGTATTGACCATTTAGGTACAATACACATGGGCGCCACGTTCGCTCGTTGAGTTTCATGTCTGCACGATCCGAAAGCGTATGTACAAAGGCATCGCGAATGTGCGCTCCATTTTCAAACGGATAATTATCGTTCGCTGCCGGTTTCATGATCAATCGCTGGAATTCATCACGTGACTTTTCTGGAAAAATTTGATGTTCGAAATCTCCATTGTATCCAAACTGATCACGCAAAATCAAATCAAACCCACGTTGATCGTAGGCCCAAGAGTCATTTCCGTGCTCGTTAAAATCTCCTTCTCCTTCATCAATAAAGGTTCCGTCTTGTTCAAAAATTTCTGTACTTCCTACGACGTCATTTCCTCCGAACTGATTTCCGTTTGCTAACAAATCATAGACATCATCCGAACAAATAGACATTACAGGAATTGGATGCGTCACGTCAATAAAGTACGTGTTTGTTTCGTTAAAGCTTGGCTCATTGGTTCCGTACGCCTTCGCGCGAACCACTGTTGTTGACGAAATGTTCAGCGGTCCAGAATACACCGTAGATCCCGTGGTGGGTGTTGATCCATCTAGTGTGTATCGAATCGTTGCACCGGGCTCTGCGCAGGTAATTGAAACTGTTTGAGCTCCCGTGTAAAAACCAGGAGCGACATCCATTACGGGTTTTGGTGTGTAAAACGGTTGTGCACCAACATTCGCTGAATTTGGAGTAGGCGTTGTAAAGAGTTTCCAATCTGCTGCACCATCTGTTGATCTACCTACAGAATGGTCTTCTTTCGTCATGTGCACAATCTTGATAGAATCGACCACATTTCCGAGGTTGTTCGAAAGAATGATCCACTCGCCTTTTGTTTGAGCCCATGAAAAATCGGGATGTAATTCACTTCCTGAAACGGTGTTTCGCTTCGATCCGAAAACCATGGTATATCCATTTGCTGGAACAGAAACTCCTGCTGGAACTTCCCATTTCAACATATTTCCCGATTTGTCAGAAAGAAAAAACCCTGAGATATCAACTGGACTTGCCGTACCATTGTACAACTCAACCCAATCTTCTCGCTCGCCGAAGGCATCCGTTATTCCGTTCATGTTGGAGCAGGAATACTCGTTAATAACAACCTGAGCGCTGATATTATTAGAAAGAAATAGAACCGCAGCGGCAATTACTATTTTGATCGTTTTAGTTACTCGCATAGCTTAGATAAGAAGATTCACAAATAGTGTGAAATAAGTTTGTTAATAAACCGTTAAACCAATGTTACTAAATATATTGGTGTTTTACTATATTTAGGACGAAAAATTGGGGCTTATGGTTGTAAGCCCAACTAGTTTTAATTGAACGACCTATGAGATTATTTCAACGAGCCTTTCCTTTTTCGCTTATCGCAATGAGCGCTTTTGTTTTATTTTCCTGTGCTAAAGTAGAAGGACCTGGTGGGTCTTCAACAATCAAGGGAACCATCCATGTCAAAGTGTATGACGTCGGTGGAACAGTGATCAACGAATACGATGCTCCAGATGAGGACGTTTACCTTATCTACGGGGACGAAGGGACGTTTTACGATGACGATGTGAAGACTTCTTACGATGGTAGTTTTGAGTTCAAATATCTCCAAAAAGGAACGTATCAAGTGTTTGTCTACCAAGATTGTAACTCTTGTCCGAGCGGAAAAGAAGCTGTGATTAAAACCGTAGAAATTACGGATAACAAGTCAACAGTGGATCTAGGTGTAATTGACATTATCGATTAACAGAACGTATGAAACACCTTGCACTCTTACTCTTCGTTTTTGCGGGGCTCACGGCCTACTCTCAGCATGAATTTCAGGTGTGGACAGAGATCGGTGCGTCTGGAAAGCTCGCAAAAAAGACAAAATGGGCGGTTGATCTCAACTCGCGATTCGGAAATAATGGTTTAGAAACGTTTTTTCCTCAAGTTGGTGTAGAGTACAAAGTGAAGAAGTGGTTTCGCCCATCTATCGATTATCGCTTCATTTTGGATAAAGATGATTATGGAAACATGATTAGTGGACACCGCGTTAACTTTAATGCGAACGTCGAAAAGTCAGTTGATCGCTTCGAGATTGACGGTCGTTTACGTTATCAATATGCCTTTAATCGGTTAGGAAACTCGACCGATTTCGACCCAGATTTGGATCAGGCCTTCCGTTTGAAAGGAGGAGTGAAATACGACATCAACAACAGTATTTTTTCTCCATTGTTTAGCGCTGAGTTGTTTTACGCTCCTGAGTACGGTCCAGATCGTGGTTTTTCGAAGATTCGAATTGCCATGGGAACTTCGCTCGAATTGGATGGGCCTCACAAGTTTTCGGCAAAATATCAGTTAGATAAACGCTTCGAATACGGTCGTGATTTGCGCCATGTTATTTCTGTATCCTACGGATATAAGTTCTAATTACTTTCTCTGTACAATATATTTGGTGTTACCTTGATAAGCAATAACATTGCTTTCTCCTTTCGGAAAACGTAATACGTCTCCATGAAAAAAGCCGACCTAAAACTAGATCGGCTCCTTCGTTTTTACCTTATTGTCTATTTTAAATCAAAACGATCTAAATTCATCACTTTCACCCATGCGTCTACAAAGTCGTTGACAAACTTCTCTTTTGCATCGGAGCTCGCGTATACTTCAGCGAGTGCTCTCAATTCAGAATTCGATCCAAAAATCAAGTCAGCACGTGTCGCTGTCCACTTCACTTCACCTGTTTTTCTATCTTTTCCTTTGAACACTTCACGGTCTTCAGAAGCTGCTTCCCACTCAACATCCATGCTCATTAGATTCACAAAGAAATCATTTGAAAGTGCTCCTAAATCATCTGTGAGTTGACCGTAATTGGTTCCATCGTGATTCACGTCGAGCATTCTCATTCCTCCCACTAAAACTGTCATTTCTGGAGCTGTCAGTGTTAGTAATTGCGCTTTATCCACCAACAACTCTTCTGTTGTTAAGGTGTATTGTGTCTTCTTGTAATTTCTGAATCCATCCGCCATTGGCTCGAGGAAAGCAATTGAACTAACATCTGTTTGTTCTTGAGAAGCATCCATTCTACCAGGAGTAAACGGCACTTCGAGTTCGTAACCTCCCTTTTTCACTGCTTGCTCTACTCCAACAGAACCACCCAACACGATTAAGTCAGCGATTGACACTTTCTTGTCTCCGTTGTTTTTGTTGAATTCTTTCTGAATTTCTTCCAATTTCGAGAGTACTTTGTCGAGTTGTTTTGGATTATTTACCTCCCAGTTTTTTTGTGGTTCCAAACGAATACGCGCTCCGTTGGCTCCTCCTCGTTTATCTGATCCACGGAAAGTAGAAGCAGATGCCCACGCTGTGGAAATCAATTCACTGTTCGTTAATCCTGAGTTCAAAATGGATGTTTTTAACGCTTTGATATCGTTTGCGTCTACCAATTTGTGGTCCACTGCGGGAATTGGATCTTGCCAAATGAAGTCTTCTTGTGGAGTTTCTGGCCCCAAGTACAATGACTTTGGCCCCATATCGCGATGCGTCAATTTAAACCAAGCTTCAGCAAAGGCCTT
>JBFHGY010000420.1:0-3718 GCA_041582905.1 Crocinitomicaceae bacterium
GATCTTCCAGCTCCTGGGAAATCCTCAAAGATTCTTTGTACAGTTTCATGGATTGATCCCACCTCTTCAATTTGGATAATGCGGAAGCTTCCAAAGACAACGCACGAGCCAACATCTGCTGCGCCTCTGCCTGTCGAAATACGGCACCTGCTTCCTGCGCCAACTTGATCGTTTCGGCATATTCTTCATGCTGAAGACTAAAACTCGCTAGGTTAAGCCTTGTTTGAGCCGCGGCAAATACATTTCCTATTTGCTCGAAGAGTTCCAAACTTTGGTAGTAATGAAACATCGCTTTATCATAGTTCCCCAAGGATTTGTAGCACGCCCCGATTTGTCCATGATCCGAAGCTATCGCGAATACATCACCTGATTTAATGTCTATCTCCAAGGCCTTCTTGGTCTCTTCGAGAGCGAGTTTCGTCTTGCCTATTTCTACATAAATTCTTCCGAGATAATAACGTCCGATGGATTCACCTGACACATATTGTAGCTTTTCCGCCAGACGAACGCCTTGCTTTCCAAAACTGATCGCTTCATCCGTTTCCACAAACGCCAACTCCCAACATAAATCATTGAGTAGTTTCACCTTGTTGGTATCCTCTTTGGATACTTTCAATTGCGTTCGAATGCTATCGATGTATTCATTTTGTGATTGCGCATCAAAATGAGCGATGAACAGCATCCCAAGGAGCAAAGCACACCTAAGAAAGTTGCTAGATGTTACCATAGAGTATTATTCAGTTTTTTGAAAGATAATTGTATTTCGAGGATCATTTGGATGATTCAGTGACAAATGTACAGTTAGCAAAGATGGAGAACAGTTGGAACAAATCACAGCTTCAGCAACCACTTTTTTGAACGAATTTCAGCATATCGCTGAAGCAGGGCTTCGAATTGCTCCACATCTTCCTTTCCACTCAAATACCTTCTCGCGATTTCAATACTCAGTTGAATCTTGATGATTTTTTCATTCAGCTCGAACAATTCAACTTTTACCATTCCCACGCCGTTCGATAACTCCAATGCTCTTTCATCCTCAGCGATTGCAATTGCGTCATTACTTTGAATAAAAATGGAGATCGCATGATTTTTCACAAAAGGAAGAACAAGGTAATCGCCAAAATCAGCATCCAACTCATCTTCTTGGTATACACCCAGCGGAAGGAGCGAACTGATATCGAGCCAACCCAGAGAATCATCGATGTTTTGGTAAAACGATTCCTTTCGATCCGTTTGATTATACTCCAACTGATACGGATACACAGGCGATACAGGCAGACCATTTTTCAGTGTTGGATATAACGCCACAGAATCAGGCGAAATCCCGAGTTCCTCGCGCCAAATAGCTCCCAATCGACTTCGTGTCAGAAAAGAATAGTGTCCCGAAAGTCGGTCTTTTCGTGTGTAAGTCGATTCCTCTTCTCCCTTGTTCAATTTTAATTTAATTTGAGCAGCATGCATGTTGAATCTGCCTTCACTTTCAGGCAAAGCAACCATTATCTGTTCCTTCAGGACATCTCGTACTCCATACAATCCAATCGATTGATTTCCTTCGAGATAATAGGGGATTTCATCCAAATAATAGAATTGACCTTTACCTCTAGGCGGAAACAAAAAGTGAGGCTGCTCATTTTCATCGTAGATGATCAAAAAACGATGTGTCAACTGTTCCAGAGAAACAAATCCATGTTCAAAACGACCTTTCAGCAAGCTTTTGGAAAAACCCTTTTCGTATCGAATATCTTTTTCATCCAAAAACTTCATCAAGTAACGAAAAAACAATACTTGATTCACCTCTTGTTTTGCGAGCGAATTAAGTGTTTTATTGAATGGGACATTCTGCTCTGTTGTCCATAGACACTCATTCTCCATAAAGCGAATGAAGTCCTGAAGTTGAACAAAAGAATGATCTTCTTCCTGAATAATCCCTTGCTCCAATGCCATTTTCTTAATGGACGACAATGTCTCATATTGTTGTGGCAATTCTTCTCCGTCGAGGTAAAACCACGTACTGTAATCAAGACTTTCTCCTCTTCTCCACAACACAAACACCAAACTAGGATGATCGGGAGGCAAGGCATTAAAATAATCTGTCTTCAAGGCCTTCACTCCGTATTTTTGCCAATCAATTATTTGACTTCCCGACTCCATTTTCGACTCGATCGGTGGCGCATCATTCAATTTGTACACCGTGATATCGAGCAAACTAAAATTTCGGAGCGTGATTCGTGAATGCATCGATGGGATATCATCTTCCAAGTAGAGAAGATCCGAAAAAATGTATCGATCCAGCGAAATTTCATAAACAAGGTCAATTACATCTCCTACTTCCACCTTTGGAAATACGAACTGAATTCTGCGAACGCTTTCCCTACCGTATTTGTTCTTTTTCTCAGCGATTGTCTCGATGATTTGGTCACCTTCCAACTCCAACACTTCTCCATTTGCTTTGAGCGTACGGGCACGAAGTACATTCATAGAACCCGAAGTCCCCACAAACAACTCCTGTTGACTCAACTCCTCAGCAGCCGATTCCGAATTAATATACGTTCGTTTGAATACTACAATATCCGTTTGAAATCCTTCTTTGAAGTCGTATGTTTTTACGTTCTCGATGAAAAAGGCATCTTCCGACTCCAGTGAATCTGGAATTTGGATAGGTGAATAGGCCGGCCAATGATACGTTCCGCGCGCTCCTTTTATTTGAGCAAAACCGAAAATTGGCAATAGCACAAGTAGTATGATCAGGTAGTTTATTCTATTCATATCCTATTAGCAAAGGTTGTTTGATGAGCGTTTCCCATTCTTTCACAAGGTCGCTTTCCTTGAACGTTTTCTCATTGATTTCTTTTCGCAACGAACATTTCATCAAGAGTTCACTGTCCGTTTGAATGAGCTCCAAACCGTCTGCACCACGATTGGAGAAATCCGATCGCACTTCACCTCCGAAATCAAGATTGATACTTACCTCCCCATCAAAAAGAGGAAAGCGACTATTTTGAAATAAAGCACTCAGAATATTCGGATTGGGTAAGAACTGTAAATTGTACAGGTTCTTTTTTCCCATTTTCGAATACATACTACTATTCATTGTTGCCACAGCTTTCACCGTAGACGAAGTATCGTGAATAATCACTTCTCCCATCTCCCATTTTAGCCCAGAAATTTGTTCCAGCACAGACTGAATGGTTTCCGACGGATTTTTCTCTTTCAATTTCGTATGATATAGAAAGTGATTCATTTTTCCGAAGGAACGCAATTCGAGTTGCAGATTCATGTCCTCTCCCAATACATAATTGAGTTCTGCATACGATCGTGATCGTGGATGATCATCTACTTTCAGGAAGGGATCTCCATCAAATCCAACTAGAAACACTTCTGTCCCCAAGGTTTGGATACTTGGATCACCAAACAGGCAAGCGTCCTCGGTCGCATCAAGGAAATGCCATTGGTCGGCCAATCGTAGAGCACAAATAGTATGGTTGGCTAACCCTAGAGAGGGAAAATCGAACACATCTTCCTTATTATTTGTTCTGGAAATGGCCGAATATGCTTCAAAACCAAAATGTCGGTAGAGCGCCGTTAGCAATGTCGCCATGTCTTTGCAATCCCCTAGCCCATTTTTCAGCACCTTTTCACATTGCCTTGGGATAATCGCATTGATCCCATTTTCCATGTCGATGTACTTAATCTGAGTCTGAACAAAGCGATAACATGC
>JBFHGY010000421.1:0-3717 GCA_041582905.1 Crocinitomicaceae bacterium
CGCTAGGACGCAAAGGTATTGTTTCGTAAACTCTACTTTTGTTTGAGACACTATTTAACCTATGTCTCTATATGACCTATGTGGTTTAAATTTACACGCGTGCCAGCCACGTTCGTGGCGATGACGTAATCCGATCTGGAGGAAGAAACACGACAAACAGAATCCACAGTTGTAGGAACGAAACATCGACCAAAAGAGCGGTGATCAGATGAAATACAACACCAACTACGATTAAATACCGATCGAATTTTCGGGTGAAGAACGCAACAAAGAAAGAAGCTTCCATCGCGACACCGAGAATGAGTGCTATACTTGAAAGTGTTGGGTGATTCGACACTTGAAACATCATGTTTTCTAAAAAACTCAACTCGTAGCCTTCTACAGCAAGGCGATCGACATAGTTGTGCTCAATCAGCCATTGCATTTGTCCCTCATTGAACACCGATCCACGGAAGAGTTTCCAGATAGCCGCTGAAGCATAAATGTACGCCACGGCATATCGCAAACCAGCAAAGAGAAGGGAAAACGTTTTGAGCGATCGAAAACAGAACGGGATGATCAACAGGATGAGTGTAATCAAATTGTGGTAATGCCAACATTGATAAGAATTTAGCAAAACGCAGTATATCAAATAGAAAACTCCCGTGAGAATTGGGAAGACGATCCGCTTGGGAAAAATGACGCTCACCAGACACAAGGTAGTCAACACGATGTCGAATGTGAATGCGGATGACTCACTCGACTGAAACAACTCACCGATTCCTGTTGCATGAACGACCCATTACGTGAAGTCTAAATCAAGCCGCAAGAGAACAGGCGCTTCCAGCTGGCTAATCATCAAATTTGCGTACCATTGATACAGTAGCACAAAGAAAAGCCAACCAAAGACCCATCGCGTAAGTCGTATTTTCGCTATGTCATCGAAGTACAACATCGTCTCCACTTAGTTTTGCAATTGGTTTCTGATTTGTTCTTTCCACGGTTCTATCCTCCCGAAAAACTAAATTGCACGTTCCAATATCCAACTCATTCACTTGAGTACCATATATCCTCTCAATGTATCGCGCCAGCCATTTCACGAATCTGTCACAATCCGACGACTTATTCACCAAGCGACTTTCAAGTTTTGCATAGAATGATTCGGAGCACTTTTCTTTGAGATGCTTTCTGAGTACATGGCGTGTCGACGTTTCATACGATCGTTTTTCCAACTGAACGAAATACTCCGTTGGTAATTGAATCATTTCGCGCGTTGGTCGTGATAGCTTCGGTAAATCCAAATAATCGCCGTTCACCTTGATGTAAATACGTTCAAAACTACCTGTTGCCTCCTGTTTATCAGAATAATGTGCCCATAGAAAAAACGGAGTCACTTCGATCTTGTTGACTGTCGTCCAGACCGTTCCTAAAATGAAGAAGATGAAAAACGTAAAAACGATTTTCGATTGTTTCCAGACATCACGGAGGAAGAAGTTCATGCAGCTACATCAAGATTTAGGGAAAGATATTAAAAATGGGAGATTTGATCTGAAGATAGTCCAAAAGTGATCCTGAATTACCAAGCATAATTGAACAATACATTGAGAATAAATGAGTAATTCTCCATTTCTATATGAAAACGCCATTTTCAATTTGAAAAAAAGCACCTTGTCGTTATGGTTAGCTCCTTCATTACAATAAGAGTGTTTACCATCTGATTATCAGGTTAATAAAGAGGATAACACTTATCCTACAAACCTTCGATGGCATCACGTTTGAACTACACTGACCAAACAAACGTTATGAAATCAACAAAAAAATATCTCGGAATTCTTTTTTTAACCTCAATACTCGTGTCGACGCTTTCTTCGTGTTGGGTAGCAGTCCCAAGTTCGGTCAAAGTAAATCACGTACACACGAAAAAGGACAATGGACTTCACAAGGGATGGTACAAGCATCCAAACCATAAGAAACATAAAAAGCATAAACACAAACACCATGATTTTGCGCCAAACGCAGACATGGATGGAAGTTTTATGAATGAATCACCAGAACTTTACCGTGTCGATTCAGCTCAATAATTCGACCTAATTGCATTCGCTCCGCTCGCAAAATCGTATCTTGCGTACCGTAAAATATTCGAGTCATGCGCGCACACTTTTTAGTCTTGATTCTTCTTCTGGTGGGATGTTCTTCCTTGCCTGAGGAAAAATCGTTTGACTTCTTTCTGAATGAGAAGTGCATGATTACCAACACGGAGCAAAATAACCTCATCGAAGGAACGCATCTACGCATTTCCTCTGTTGATACCACCACTGGAACGATCCATCTCAATTTACCCGCGGACTTCACCATCAACGATGAAAACTGTCCAAATTGGGTATTGGGATGGGGAACGAGAAACGCCTACTACGACGCGGGAGTTGAAAACATCCGTGAGGTTAAATCGATTGACCTTGCGTCTGGAACCATTGAAGTAGGAATGATCAGACGCGGATCTGGATTCCCTCAAAAAGGTCAGCGCGTAGTCTTTTGGAACATCGAACCATCGGGCTACTCCAAGGTGAGCAATGCCCCCGTGATTCATCCCAACTTTTGGCCAGAATTTCATGGACAAAGTATTGGATTTAGTTCCATCGTGTTTGATCGTTATCGTCAGATCTGGATCACGCTCGTCAACGAAATCGATTCGGACACCATTCAAACGTATGCGGCCATTTCAACAGATTTGGTTCATTGGCGTGCTGCGAACAAAGGAAAACCTGTTCTGACGGGATCCGATTTTGGACAGTGCTCCTGGGTCACGAAGGGTCAAACTCCCATCATTTCAGAAATCATCGAACACGACGGAACCTACTATCTGTTTATGGATAGCGAAGATGAACAAGGAAAGCGACACATTGGATTGGCAACAGCCAAAGATTTGCTAAGTGAATACACCATTTACGTCGATCCAATTTTATCTCCGAAGGAAAGTTCGTGGTGTGAAGAGCGTGTATTCTGTGGAAAGGTTGCCAAGCGAAAAAATGACTTTTTGATGGTGTTTGATGGTCGAGATTCTGATGGTAACGAAAGAATTGGACGCGCTACTTCCAGTGATTTAATCTCCTGGAAAATGGACGCTGATCCTGTTTTGGATCAACATCTTGGATGGCGAAGTGCGCCCTTCACAACCGAACCTAACTATCTTGAGGTTCATGGAGACACGGTTTTACTTATTGCTGCAGGAGCGAAACAATACCAGGAGAGTTACTGGCACCATTACATCACTCACCGAGCGTACCTCGATGTTTCCGGAAATGTAAACGACGCTCAACTCGGAGCTTTCATTTCATACGATGGAGGAATGTCCTTCTCTCCACATCCGAACAATCCCATTTTTACCAACGCATACAGCTCACCTTTCGAGAATGAACACATGGGGGGTAATTTCGAACGTATCGAAAAAGATTCTATGAGCTATCTTTTCTATCAGGCAAAATCCAGTTTAGGAGAGATGAAGTATTCCATTTTTCTTCGAACAAAATCCCTTACACACTAGAAATCGATTGGTTTCTATTTTCTATTTATAACTAAATCGTTCAATTCGAAAGTGAATGGTTTCCAATTTTTTGCGTACCTTTTCTCTTCAAACATAGACCTGTTGAATCAAACTATTATCAAAATACTGACACTTGGTTTCTTCGTATCGATGATTTCAGGCTTTGTGTTTTATCGGATGGGATATTTCGAATCAAG
>JBFHGY010000422.1:0-3713 GCA_041582905.1 Crocinitomicaceae bacterium
CCCAGGAATAACGCCTAAAGCTCCATTTTTTTCGGTGACATCCATCAAAGCTGTCCAGACCGTTGCTGAGCAGAATTGAGTCTCATCAACAAATGTCCAATCTTGATGCGGAGGGACAATGTTTTGAAGTCCGGGCTCTTTAATCACGTAACTCGCCGTGAAAATCTGACAATCATCTAACACACTTTCCATTTTGGGAGCGAGTGTTTCGTTAATTGTTGTTCCAACTTCTTTTACGAGGTCTTCATTTTGATTGTCGAGACTGATGTGAAATCCCGCTTCGATTTTATTATCGAATTCCTGATTTTTATAGTAATTCAGCAAGTGTTCAACTTCTTCCGCATTAAGCGTTGAAAGCAGTACGTAGCCCTTTTCATCGAACTGACGTTGTAGATGTGGATCTTTGAAAATTGTTCTCATAGGAGTTAGCAGCATTCATAGGAAATCAACCATGTTTCTTTCCATATTTTTAAATATACGAATTCCTAAAATCAGTAGGAAGAAAATTGGAATAAATGAGATGCAATACAGCCAGTTAAAGGGTAAATCGAAGAGCATGGAGCGCAAGAAATCGATTGCTGTGGCGATAGGGTTTACATAGTAAATGTAATCTCGAAAGGCTTCTGGAATGAGCGTTGTGGGATAAAATACGGGTGTCACCCAAATTCCAAAGTTGGTCAAATAGGGAATCAAGTGCTGTAAATCGCGTTTTCTGATCGTTAGAATATTCAACCAAATGGCTACGGTACTTCCTACGAGAATCGTCATAAGCATCGCTACAGGGAGGAAAACAATTTTGGGTGAGAAATCCATTCCAAGAATGAACATGATCACCAAAAGCAGAGAAAATGCGACAAAAAACTCGATGGTTGCTACCATCACTTTAGCAATCGGGAGCAGGATTTTAGGAAAGTAGATTTTTCGGATTAATTCCTGAGAGTGCATCAATGCCGTTCCTGCGTTGTTGACCATGTTCGTAAAAAAGTACCAAATCGTCATCCCGCTAAACGCAAACGCAACATAGGGTACGTTTCCTGTTTCGAGTTGGATCAATTGATCAAAAAAGATGGTGAAAATCGCCAATGCAATAAGCGGCTGAATGATCATCCATAAAACCCCGAGTTTGGTTTGGACAAAACGGGCTTTCAAATCGCGCTTCGCAAAAGAAAACGCCAATTGACGGTATTGAGAAACACTTCGAAGGTATTCTCCGAAAGCGACTGGTTGATTATTGATGACTGTTTTTCCCATTATTTCTGCGAAAACATTTTTCGGTGAACTTGGCGTTTGCCGATCATTTGCGGTGGCAACTTGACCATTTTAGGTTGTTTGGTGTAATTATGCGTATAGAAATCGTAGTAAATGACATGCGGAATTCCCAGAGAAAGTTGATAAAGGAATCTGAAGCCCGGCCAATCTAAAAAGAAAGATGGGCCGAAAAACCACTTGGCGAGATAGCGTAAAGGCAATCCCATTTTTCCACCAAGAGAAAGCTGTTTTTGCTCGCGCTTTACAATTTGGCGTGCTTCCTCTAGATAGGTTTTCTTCCCGACCTTGGAACGTTGTCCTTCCCGACGATGACGGAAACCCGAAAGCTCCAGTGTAGTTGTGTATAATTTCTCATGACGGAAAAATCGCGCCCACAACTCCATGTCTCCGGCTAAATCATAATCGAAATCGAGTGTTCCTCCTGCTTTCTCCCATAATTCACGTTTCCAGAAAGAGGATTCTTGTTGAATGAATTGAAAGTCGTTCGTGAGATAGCGATGCTTCGACCAACGACACCAGGGTAAGGTAATTTGTCCGACAAGAGCACCATCTTCGGTATACTCGCGTGCCAAGCCCATCAGCCAATTGATCTCTTTATACTGATCAAAAATTTCCGCTACTTTGAATAAAGAGCGAGGCAGATATTTATCGTCTGAGTTAAGCCACGCCATGATTTCCCCCGTTGTTTTCTCAAACCCCTTCTGAATGGCTTGATATTGCCCGTCATCAGGTTCACTTACCCAATACGTAAAATGCTCTGCGTAGCGTTCAATGATTTCTAAGCTATTATCGGTACTACCTCCATCGATCAGTATGTATTCAAGATTTGGATAACCTTGCTCGATAACCGATTTGATGGTCGCCTCAAGAAATTCGCCGTTATTATAGTTTACGGTGACGATGGATATTTTTGGGTAGTTTTTCACGTCGTAGTGTATGGCATCTAAAGTACAATTATTTAGGGATTTGTGGGATTGATATTCGTTTGAAATTCGAATAACTTTCTGGCAAAAATTGTTGTTCTTTAGTTGAAGGAGGATCTCACAAGACAATTTCATCGCAAAAAATCTTTATTCGTAGTTTTGGGTACGAAGAATTGACTCAGTGCGAAAAATTGCTCATATCATCAACCCATTCAATGCGAATCCATCGTCGGATTTGTTCACGGCGCAACCCATCACCTTTGAATCTATGCGACGTGCAAAAGAACGAGTACGAGGAAAGGTTGAGGTGGAATTGTGGTCGACACAGTATCCAGAGGATCGAAATATGATTCCTGATGATTTTCTCTCGACGCGAGATTTGGATCGATCTGTTTTGGACTTGGGAAGCTTCGAAAAGTCAATGAAACTACCTCTTATCGATGATATTGTACGCAGACTATACGAGGAAAGCGATGCCGAATATCTGATTTATACGAACGTAGATATTGGCGTTTACCCCGAATTTTATGAGAAGGTCAATCACTTTATAGATGAAGGTTTGGATGCGTTTATCATCAATCGACGCCGACTTCCTGCTCATTTTGTGGAGGTAAGCCAGTTAGATGAGATCTATCAAGAAATAGGAAAGAAACACCCGGGCTTTGATTGCTTTGTATTTCATCGTGATCTATTTAAGGACTTTCAACTGGCGGAAGTGTGTATTGGTGTTCCGTTTATTGGAATCACCTTTGCGCAGAATATTTTTGCGCTTTCGAAGAATTATCGTCTGTTTGAAGATGAGGTGTTGACCTTTCACATCGGAATGGAAATTTTTAAAGGTCGTGCTGCACGCGATTATTTCAGATATAACCGAAAGCAGTTTTGGAAAGCGATGAATTCTTCTTTAAATGAACATTTATCGTCGAAGAAATGGCCGTATGCGAATAAAATACTACCCATTCGCCTTGTCAAATGGGGATTACAACCCAGTTTGCCAATCCGCCTCGGTTTGAAACTAGAGTGGAGGCGCTTTTTCGGATAATTCAAAAAACTCCGAACAACCGGAATTGTTCAGAGCTTCTTTCATGAGTACTTTTTCAACTAAAATTTCTGGTAATAGTCGCCATGCTTTGGTTTTAAGTCACCGAGTAAAATTCGAACAAGATCAACCAGTGCTAAAATTCCAAAACAACCGAGGGTCAATAGCATCATAATACCGATTCCTGGGTAACCTAGGTAGAATCTATGGATTCCCAAAATTCCCACAAGAAGCACAAGGATAAATGCCACAATCTGACTTTTGCTTGTCGAATCAGCTCTTGCGCTTTGTTTGTGCTTCGAACGATTCTTTTGAGCTTTATCTGTAGATTGTTTCACTACTTCGCGTGCTGAAGTTGTTTCTCCAACGAATGATAACTTTTCCGAATGCGAAGTCGATTGAATGGATACTGTGCTTTCTTCTGATGTTTCAACAAAATTCTCTTGGATAGGGTCTAATTGAACGTCAGCGATTTCATCTTC
>JBFHGY010000423.1:0-3711 GCA_041582905.1 Crocinitomicaceae bacterium
AACAATGGATGAAACACTGTCTGGATCAAACGTTAATGGATGATAACAATTTCCAGTTCCTTGCTTGCGTGTCGAATCGCTGTACAAAATGGTATAGTCGAATTGGATGTCATTTCGGTGGGTGTGACCTCTAAAGACACCAACTGTTGAGAGTTGACTCGTGTCTTCTAGCGCTTCAGACGTATAAGCAATTGCCTTTTTCAAAGGAGAATCAAACAGAAGAAAAAGTGAGTCTCTTGTCAATACATAATTCCCTTCACCAATGAACTTCATTCCGCAACTTTCTTCTTGATAGGTAAACGATAAATCCTCGTAAAAGATGAACTGTTCGAAGCTGAACATCCCCATGTTTTGGTATTCCCCAACCAATGTTCTTTTGGGAGGTCGAGGTTTTTCCTTTTTGAAATGGATAGAGTGAGGTGCATTCTTGTCTGTCCAATCTTCAGGTGTTTCCGCTGAAAATGAAATGAACATCCATCCGCATAAAGAACTCAATAGAATGAAATGCTTATTTCTTAACATGATGGGGTTTTATTGTTTACGTATATCATTCATCCATTCCACCGTGCTTTCGACGATCCCTGGATGGTACGCATCAACCAATCGTTGACGAATTTCACCATTATTTATGGCTGCTACATTTGCTTCCATCGAATCAAATCGAATAAAATTATGGTCTGCATTCGGTATGATTTTGAACAACCCTTTTCCAGGGTTTTGAGAATTTACGATGGCTGCAATCGTTTTGATGTGATTCGGGTTCAATGCTTGGATGTCAAACTCTCCGTAGATCGCTAAAGTATGACTTTTTACATCCAACCACGTATTGAAAAGGCTAGTGCTGTTAAGTGTGGGCCAATATGTATAATGCCTTCCCATGAAATAACCGTTCTTGAAATCATCTAAAATAGCTTCGTCTTCGAGCGCTTTAGCAATGCTGTCATTCTCTAGTATTTCAAGGTTCGTTTTTTGTTCCACCATCAATTCGTACCAAAAGGGAGTAGAACGTCTCAAATCTCGCTCAATCTCTTCGTACGGTAAATGGAAAATTTCTCCTTGAACTCTCGTTAGCTCCTGCATGTATTCGAACCATGAGTTGACCAATGTTCCGTAGGTGATCACGCCTTTTGGTTGCAACTCTTTCGCTAAAACGGGTGCGATAATTCCACCAAGAGAATGACCGAAAAGAAAGATGTTCTCAGGATCAATACGGCTTATTTTTTGAAGAGATAGATAACCTTGTCGAAACGCTTCCACTTCTTCATTAAAGTTGATGTCAAAGCATCCTTTGTCACATTTACTATCACCCATGCCAGGTTTTTCCACGCGATAAACGGCGTATCCTGCTTTTACCCAATCATCTATCATTTTCTTGAGCGTGATTTCTTGCGCTCCCAAATATTCGACAGATTGACACGGTAATCCTTGCAGAAAATAAACGACAGGTGCATTATTTATACCTTTTGGAGTGTACAAAATAGAGCGCAATTGATTCCCTTCATAATCGACCTGTCCATAAGTGATATCGGCAACATCCGACGTTTCGATAGGGCGTGGAACGGCTTTCACTTTTTTAGAAAACACTTTGTGATCCTTGCTGTAGGTGAGTTTAACTTGGTCGCCGCCCCGTAAATCTTGAACTTCCTGCAAAACATCCTGAATGCTGTTTGTTTCCTTGTCGTTAATGTTCAAAAGCACACAATTTGCAACAATTCCTGCCTTGCTGGCTGTAGAATTCGGTTGTACATTCGGAATCAGAACACCTCTCCCTTTGTCTGTATGTTGAGCTTCAGAAATCGAATCATTTACCGGTTCGAGGTAGACACCAAGTGATGCCCTGCGCTGCAGCTCTTGTGCTTGAGTCGTACAGGTCAATGTGGCAAGAATGAATCCAATAAGTGCGAATACCTTTATCATGTTATGCGATTAATTTGGTTAATACAAATGTAAAAGGTCAATGAAAGGTAAGCGGGGTAATAATTGCTAATTCCTCGATTTGAGTGCTTTTCGCAAGTTTTTCGGGTCAGAAAACCCAACTTCTTCGCAAGCTCGATTGTAAGAGTGTCCGTTCTGAATGAATTTCTCAGCAGCCACTAGCTTCAGGTTGAGGATGAACTGATACGGAGTGCAGTGGAAAATTTCCTTGAATACGCGAAGAAAATGATACTTGGAAAGAGAGGCTGTGGTGGCGAGTTCTTCAATGGTGATTTTTCGAGTGAAGTTACTTTCCATATATTCTCGTGCCAAGGAAACACGTCGAAATAACTCTTCTTTGGTCTGCTTTTTTACGGAGCAAAGGTTGGATAGTTGCTGATTAATCACCAGTTGATCCTCAACTAAGTGCTCTGCCATTTGAAGATAGAATGCATCAAAATTGATGGGGTTTCCGAGAGTGTTCTGTTCCAACAAGAAGGGGAGTTGTTGCGTTAGAAAACGTCCCGTATGTGTTGATTCAATTCGATAATTTTTGGGTGTGAAATGACAATCACTTGAAGAAAAATCGTTTGAATCGAGGAGTTCACTGACTGACTTTGTCTTGTAGAGAAAAACGTCGTTGATTAATTGTTCAGGCGGATAGATACAGATTCCTTTCACTGTTTCCTTCGATTGAACGCTGACTTCCAACTCGCTGCTCTTGTTCACAATCAAATAATTGTTCGCTTCTAGCTTGAATGACTGGTTGTTGATTTTATAGCGTTCGACTCCCTGAGTGACAAGTTTTACCGAGTAAGGAGATGCCGCATCCTGCTTGTAAAACTCCGTGAGATTAGACACGATGAATTTACTCTGAGCACTTTCCTGCTGAGCTTGCGAATGGTCGATATTTTTGATTGATTCCAATATTGCATAAGCAAAATACGGCTTTACAGCGAGATCTGATCTGTAGATTGATACCTCATAGGTGTATGATGATAAGCGGATTAAATACTAGATGGAAGTGAGTGTGATATGAAGATGACTGAATAAGTCCTTGCAAAGTAACAAGTGATGTAAACGTTCGCTACATCGGATTGAAGTTAGATACGCACTCAGGAATAATATCCTTAACTTTTCATCGTTAAATCGAAATGATGCCTGAAATCACCATTAGCAAAGATAAGTCTAGCCTCGATCTTCCGATGATTGTTGAATACCTTCAAAATAGTTATTGGGCAAAGGAACGATCGTCTGAAACAACCCTCAAAAGTATTGAGCATTCTATTTGTTTTGGAGCGTATCTCGACGGGAAACAGATTGGCTTTGCTCGGATCGTGAGCGATTTATCCGTATTTGCGTACATCATGGACGTCTTTATTTTGGATGAATACAAAGGATTAGGATACGGAACAAAACTAATGGAGGCTGTCATGACGGATAAGCAATTGGTAGATGTTGAAAATTGGCAATTGCGAACCATGGATGCGCATGAACTCTACAAGAAGTTCGGATTTACAGAAATTGAGTTTCCTGAACGATCAATGGCCAAACGAACCTTTATTATATGAAACAACTGGATTTCTCTCACGACTATATTCTTGAAAATGATCGCGTGTTATTGCGACCACTTCAACCGGAAGATCTCGACGTATTAAAGGAATTCTCCCTAAATGAACCCGAATTGTGGACCTATTCGTTAGTCACTGGAGCGGGTGTGGAGAATTTACAAGCCTATATGGATGCCGCTTTTGCCGACAAAGCCAAAGAAACGGCGTATCCATTCATCGTATTTGA
>JBFHGY010000424.1:0-3710 GCA_041582905.1 Crocinitomicaceae bacterium
AAAAATCAAGGAAAGGGCGCCGCCGTTCGTAAAGGAATGCTTGAAGCCACAGGGTCGATTCGACTTTTCTGTGATGCAGATGGAGCTACTCCGATCAAGGAATTGGAAAAAGTAATTGGTCCGATTCAATTAAAACAAGCAGCTATTTCTATTGGATCGCGTTACCTGACAGATTCCGATGTTCAAAAGAAACAACCTCGTTATCGCGTTATCTGGAGTCGGTTGGTCAACAAGTTGGTGCAACGTTTTTTGCTTCCAGGAATTGCAGACCCACATTGTGGATTCAAGGCTTTTTCAGCTGCATCAGCAGAGATTTTGTTTCAGCAATCCACCATCAACGAATGGTCATTTGATCTCGAAATTCTCGGAATGGCCCGAAAAATGAACTTCAAAATTGTAGAAATCCCCGTAAAATGGATTCACGATGAGCGTAGTAAAGGAAGAATTCGTCAGTTACCCACCGAGATAAAAAATGTTTATCGTATAAAAAAACACCTGTCAAAATCTTATTAACAATAAAATATCCATAATTTTGTAAAAAAAATGTAGTCGTAAACTGGTTGTATCGGAATTAATCCGTAATATTGCACCCCGTTTTAAACGGACGAATAAGAAATTGAGCGACATGGATTTTATTAAAGAACTTGAAAAAGAGATCATTGAGGCAAATAACCTTCCTGATTTTCAAAGTGGAGATACAGTGATTGTATCTTATAAGATTAAAGAAGGGAACAAAGAGCGTATTCAGCAGTTCCAAGGAGTTGTTTTGCAACGTAAAGGAAGCGGTCTTACGGAAACGTTCACGATCCGTAAAATGTCTGGAAACGTTGGTGTAGAGCGTATCTTCCCATTGTCTTCTCCATTCATCGATTCAATTAAGGTGACAAAAAGAGGTCACGTTCGTCGTGCACGTATCTTCTACTTCAGAGAGCGTACAGGAAAAGCGGCTCGTATCAAAGAGAAAAAGAACTACGCTTAGTCGTAAAATTACCATATTCGAGGTCCCGATTGTTTTTTCAATCGGGACTTTTTTAGTTTTATGCTATGCCAAGGAAAAAGAAAAGGAGTTTTACCATCCAGCGACTGATCGCTATTACCGTTATTTTCCTTTGCTTAGGCTTTCTTGTGTGGTATTTTTACGGTCGAACAGACCACTCCTCTATTCACATTCAACCACTTCCGGAAGGATTTCTTTCACATGGAATTGATGTTTCTCATCATCAGGGGGAAATTGACTGGGACGAGTTTTCCGAAAGGATGGACACAACGATCTCCTTCGTGTATTGCAAGGTAACGGAAGGCAACACCTTTGTTGACGGTCGATGGGTATTCAATCAAGCAGAATTGAAGCGCAAGAAGATCAGACATGGTGGTTATCACTTTTTCTCTCCTGACTTATCCGGAAAAACACAAGCTCAACACTTTCTAAAACACTACGGTTCCAACCAAGGAAATCTCCCGCCAGTTTTGGACGCTGAGGAAGAAGCTTTAACGGATGAGATTCTTATTTCGAATATGAAAGAATGGTTGAGAATCGTAGAACAAAAAGTTGGCATTCGTCCAATTATTTACACTTCCTTTTCGCTGTATCGTGATAAAATGAAAGGAAAATTTCCCAATCATCAATTTTGGATCGCCAGCTACAATCCTGATGAATCACGTGTTCAAGACCCCGCCATTATTCACTGGCAATACAGTGATCGTGGAAGTATTCCCGGAATTTCGGGGACTGTCGACTTGAACTTTTCGAAACTGGATTATCGTCCTAAATTGGAGCGAGCGAATTAGCTTACATTCCTTCAATGACGAAGTCTGTACGTCTGTTCTTCGCACGATTGGCCGCTGACGTGTTTGCCACTTTCGGCATCGTTTCTCCGTATCCTTTAGCCGTTAAGCGCGATGCATCCACTCCCAATGAAATAAGGTAATCACGGACACCGTTCGCACGATCATCTGAAAGCTTCAAGTTTTGCTCGTCATCTCCTACGTCATCCGTATGACCTTGAATAGCCACAGTAATGGATGTATTTTCATTTAAGAATCGAGCAAATCCTTTTAGAATGAACTTCGATCTATTGTTCATCATTGCGGAATTGGTGGTATACAAGATTTCATTGATCGTATATGCCTCTCCCATTTTCAATTCGCGTACATCCAAATCCTTTCCTCTGATAGCGATGTTTTCCGCCACTTCTTCTTTCTTGATGACTTTCGCATCGAAAGCGTGACCTTCTTTCTTTACCGTTACCATGACATCACCTGGCGTGTCTTGTTTCACGATGGCTGCGTACTTTCCATCATTCCCATTCACTTTGACTTTTGTCACTTCATCGGAACCTTCGTACATTACCTCAATGGTTGCGTCTTTCACGCCCTCACCATTTTCATCTTTCAACTCACCTTTCAAGATAGCCACCTTTTGTGGTCTTGCCTCCTGATACAATTCGAACGCATAAATGTTCCAATCACCGCGAACTGTTGAAGAGTAATAGGCCAACTCACCATCAATCGAAACGAATAAGCCGAGTTCGTCCGCCTTTGTGTTAATCGGATACCCAATGTTTTTCGGCTCTGTCCAAGAACCATTTTCCTTTCTCGTGTAGAAAATATCCAATCCTCCAACACCTTTTCGATCGTTCGAGCATTCTGACACAAAGTACAAGGTCTCGCTATCTTGGTGAAGGAAAGGACTTTTGTCTTTACCATCCGTGTTGATTTCATCAAAAGGACGTGCTTCCCCCCACTCTCCATCTTCATTTCTTTCTACAATAAAGATGTCGTTATTTCTCGTGTACGGTCCGTTTACCGTGTAATACAACGTATTTCCATCTGCTGATAAAGACGGTTGAGCATCCCAGCGGTGCGGATCATTGATTTTATCTCCTAAATTTTTCAATGGCGTCCACTGGTAATCATTCCCTCCTGTTCCAGTACGCTCATACGTTGTCGAATAGAGATCACAATTCATGTACTTCTGCCCACTTACATCGATTGGGTTACACGCACACAAAATCATCTCTTTGTTATCCACGGACATGGTTGCTGCTCCATAACTGGCAAACGAACCATCATTAAACGGATACGCAACAGGTAAACCTTCCGTGAACGGTCCCGTCATCCCTTCTCTTTCCGCAATCGTGAATTCCTCAACAACATTCGATTGAATATCTCCCAAGTTTTTTCTGTCCAGTTTTCGTGTAAAGAACATCAATTCATTATCCGGAGAGATCATCGGGAAGTACTCATTATTTGGTGTACTTACACGTTGAACGATTCTCGGTTCAAACGGAACTTCTTCGCTCAAAATCTTTTGATCATCTTCATACTTCGCTAACACTTCGTTGACATCCGCCAGTTTTTTCGTGAAATCTGATGGATAGCGATCCGTATCTGAGTGTTTGTATTTTTTGAATTCTTTGAACCACTTCATCGCTGTCGGCATGTCTTGTTGCGTGTAGTTGATCACGCCTAAATAATAAGAACAGTTCGCATGAAAATCTGAACAAAGGTCCAATGTTGCCAAGAACATCTCTTCTGCCTTTTTGAAGCTACGATCTCCTTTTGACGGATCGGGATACGTTTCGTAATAGCTCACACCACTCGAATAAGCATACATCGCGTACTCATAGTAGGCAGTGGCATTTTCTTCATCCATTTCAATGGCTTTATTGAAATTATCTACCGCTACTTGAGGACTTTGAGCATTGACT